>NZ_JAUSZN010000001.1:3870000-4155000 GCF_030817595.1 Neobacillus niacini | reverse complement strand
TGTGCGGACGGGATAAGTGCTGAAAGCATCTAAGCATGAAGCCCCCCTCAAGATGAGATTTCCCATAGCGTCAAGCTAGTAAGAACCCTGAAAGATGATCAGGTTGATAGGTCAGAGGTGGAAGCGTGGTAACATGTGGAGCTGACTGATACTAATCGTTCGAGGACTTAACCAATTTTTAAAAGCGAACTCGTTTTACAAACTTCTTCTGAAATTATCTAGTTTTGAGGGAATGAAACCTCAAATTAAATAGTCTGGCAATAATGGCGAGAAGGTCACACCCGTTCCCATACCGAACACGGAAGTTAAGCTTCTCAGCGCCGATGGTAGTTGGGACTTTGTCCCTGTGAGAGTAGGACGTTGCCAGGCACACGAAACACAACCTGATAAGGGTTGTGTTTTTTTGTGTTGTCCAAAAGGAAAAATTAGGATAGATAATATGGTAAATAGAGAATCGTGCCCGTGAGGCGACACTTTTAGAGAAGAGGGTAACGAATAATAATTTTCGTACTTTTAGTTAAATCCTTTTAAGTGCCTTTTATTTATAGGAAAAGGAATCATAACCACTTTTGACTCCCTCATCAAAGGATTTTTAGCACAGGAGGTAAGCAAAGACTTGTTTTGATTCCCATAACACTAACTTTTCAAAAATCAAGGGAACCAAAGCTCGCTTTTGACTTCCATAAGCTCAATTTTTCAAGAGAAGAGGGAATCAAAAACCTTTTATAGATTTATGCACCTGATCTATCCCTTCCTAAGTCATTCTTCCATAATTAAAAGAAAAAGAAGGATAACTAGGATGGAATAGAGAAATCAGATGTTACTAAACTAACCTAAATCAAGGAGGAAAATGATTCAATGAAACTAGTAACGATAGAAAAAGAAGGTAAATTTGTGTTAGGTGTAAAGATAGAGAACGGCATAATTGACCTTGAAGAAGCATTAAAAGAGGTACCTAATAATCACGTACATACAAATATCATGGATGTTATCGCGGGTGGTCATGAAGTTATTTCTGCACTCCAGGATTATATTACAAATCTGCCAACTGAAAATAAATCAACCTATATTAAAAATGAAGAGGAAGTTAAGTGGGGACCATGTGTCACACAACCGAACAAGATTATCTGTGTAGGTTTAAATTATCGCAAGCATGCGGATGAAACAAAGTCTCCATATCCAGAAGTACCTATATTATTTAGTAAATTTAATAATTCATTAACAGGACATAAATGTGAGATAGCTGTGCCAAAAGTGACGCAAAGGTTGGATTATGAGGTTGAATTAGCCGTTGTAATTGGAAAGGAAGCGAAGTATGTAAATAAGGAAAATGCTTTAGATTATGTATTTGGTTATTGTACAGCTAATGATTTATCAGCACGCGACCTGCAGAAAAGGACACATCAATGGTTACTTGGTAAAACATGTGACGACTTTAATCCAATAGGTCCATATCTTGTTACAGCTGACGAGGTCGGTGATCCTAACAATTTACAATTAAAAACTTATGTGAATGGAGAAAAACGTCAGGATTCCAATACATCTGATATGATTTTTTATGTAGATGAAATTGTAAGCTATATTTCGCAGCACATGACTCTTACACCTGGTGATGTCATTCTAACTGGAACTCCAGAGGGGGTTATTGTAGGCTACCCATTGGAAAAACGAATTTACTTAAAACCTGGTGATGTGGTAACTGTTGAAGTTGAAAAATTAGGTACACTAACCAATAAGTTAATTGAAGAAAAATAATTTTGGAGTAAGAGCCAGGCATTAAGGACTGTCTGGCCCTCCCATGATGTCAAGTTACCTCCCCGTATATAAGCTAAACACCTCATCCCAACTCCATTTTTCATAATAGGAACTCCCGAGATTGATATTCTTTATCCAAACCATCTCTCCAGATTTATAGGTTTGAAAAATCATAACATCTGCTTTCTTTCGGTCAGTTCTAGTCCAGATCAAATTATTTTTAACGATTTCTGGTCTGAAATCTCCATCTTTCTCTGAAGGAACTGTTAATTGGGTTTGTTTATTATCTGATAGACTAATCTTATATAGGCTTGGCAATGCTCTTTCGCTCAAGTCCTCAGAACCATTTTCCTTCGAACGAGATACGATTATGGTTCGATTATTTTGCCACGTCAAATCACGATCGACAAAATCCCTTGGGGTGAGAGTCATATTTTTCATAGAAGGGACTTTTAAAACCCTCGATCTTTTATTAATCGTTGCTTCTCGCCCAATCCCACTTACATACCCCAACAATCCATTATATGGAGCCCATTGGAACCAAGCCGATTCAATTAACATTTCATCCATCTTTCGGAATGTTTTTCCATTAGCTGATAGTACACATAATGTATTACCATCAGCTGATAAGGAAGCGGTAGGGATTAACAAAAAGCTAATCCACTTCTTATCATTTGACCATTTAAATTCACTAGTAGAAGCAAATATTTCATTTTTACCTATCTTAACGTTATATAAATGGTTCACAGCAGGCTTTTCTTTTTTTCTCAAGATAACTTTTGATAAGATGATATCTGAATGAAATTCAGGACTTTTTTTAGTTGATATAAGAAATCCTTTGCCGGATGGCAGCCAAGAGAAGTTTTCTATATCCTTCGCTATAGGCGTAAATAGACCTAATTGACTGGTATGTAAACTAAAAAGATTTTTTGCAACTTGGACTCCAAGTGAGTTTTCATTCGGAGACCATTGAAAATTAACTCCAACATTTTCTTTCACCTTATAATGTCTATTGCTCTTTACCCTGTAGAGCCAGAGATCCATAATATCCCCTTCCTTGGCTCCCTTACATAACCCGTATCCGTAATCTTTATTTCTTTATCCTTTATTTTTAACCATAGAAGATTGTCTCTTACAAAAGAGGCTTTCAAATTTTCTTTAGGTTCTGCTCTGGCAGCAATCGGAAGGAAGGTAAATATCAGAAAAACTAATAATAGTATCTTTTTCATCATAAAGTCACCAGCTTATTATTTTAAATCTTATTATTTCCAATAAAAGGAGTAGAGTATGTATTTAGGTCAAAGATCAAAAAGAATAATAGTAAAATAATACTAGGCTCTGACCTGTCAAATGGCAGGTCTTTTTTAAATGAAATGAAAAGTTCCTTAAAAAAGGGTAAACTAACAAATACAACTATAAATGGGCAAAAGGAGAACAGGAGGGTATAGATGTTAGAGAATGGATTTATGATGGTAGTGATTATTTTACTTATTAACATTGTTTATGTTTCATTTTTTACGATAAGAATGATTCTAACGTTAAAAGGTCAGCGTTATTTGGCAGCATTCTTGAGTATGATAGAAGTGGTTATCTATGTTTTAGGTCTTGGACTTGTTTTAAATAACTTAAATGAAATTCAAAACCTAATTGCTTACGCCGTTGGATATGGGATCGGTGTCATCGTAGGAATGAAAATTGAAGAAAAGCTGGCATTAGGCTATATTACCGTAAATGTGATTACAAAGGAATACGATAAAAACTTACCTAAAGTATTAAGAGAAAAGGGATTCGGGGTGACCGACTGGGCTGCTCATGGGCTCGAGGGAGATCGAATGGCTCTTCAAATATTAACACCAAGAAAATTTGAACTTAAATTATATGAAACGATAAAAGGTTTGGACCCAAAAGCATTCATCATCTCCTATGAACCTAAGGCGATTCATGGCGGGTTTTGGGTGAAATCTGTGAAAAGAGGGAAATTATTTTCATGAGTAAAAAGAAAATGCAATTTGAAGTACAAGAAAATGAAAGCATTGAAGCTTGTCTAGAGCGGATGAAAAAACAAGGGTATATACCGGTTCGCCGAACGGAAAAACCAATTTTTCAGGAGGTAGTTAATGGAAACATTACTTCCTATGAACCGGTCGGAAGGCAGATTGTATTTGAAGCCATCAGTGCTGAGTAAAAACGAACAATAGTTTTTATAGAAATAAAATCGTTCGTTTTTATTGACCATTTGCGTCTGAAAATGTAATATAAAGGTGTAAAAAAAATATATAACGTAACACCCTCGTATAATAATGGGAATATGGCCCGTAAGTATCTACCCAATTACCGTAAATGATTGGACTATGAGGGGAAGTGGAAAAATGCCGGAAACGTTAACACGTTTCATGGTCATTTACTGTGCCGATATCAGCCCGGACAGACTGCTTTCTCTCATTTCATGAAATTGGGGAAGTATCTGTTTTGGGCTTTTTATATTGGTAAAGTAAGAAGGGCGTAAGCGCCTTGTTCAGGGGCTGGATTTAGAGACAAAGGGGAGAGAATATGAATCCAATTATAGCGGTAATAATGGGGAGCAAATCCGATTGGGAAACGATGAAGCATACCTGTGAAATCCTTGACCGATTAGAGGTTCCATATGAAAAAAAGGTGGTTTCAGCACACCGTACTCCTGATTTGATGTTTGAATTTGCTGAGAATGCTAGAGTAAGAGGAATTAAGGTAATCATCGCAGGTGCTGGCGGTGCGGCTCATCTGCCAGGTATGGTGGCGGCAAAGACGACATTGCCTGTAATTGGGGTTCCTGTTCAATCGAAGGCGTTGAATGGAATGGATTCTCTTTTATCGATTGTACAAATGCCTGCTGGGGTACCGGTTGCAACAGTTGCGATTGGTAAGGCGGGGGCAACCAACGCGGGTTTACTGGCAGCCCAAATTGTATCGATTAATGATTCGAAAATACAAGAAAAACTAGAACAAGTCCGCTTGGAGTCCAAAATGACGGTAATAGAAAGTAGTGATCAGCTTGTCTAATAAAACTATTTTACCGGGTCAGACAATAGGAATCATTGGCGGCGGTCAGTTGGGAAGAATGATGGCTCTTTCTGCAAGAGCAATGGGTTATCGAATTGCCGTATTAGACCCGGTTGAAGATTCGCCTTGCGGCCAGGTGGCGGATTATAAGGTAATTGGGGATTATGATGATTTAGAGGCGATAAAGAAACTAGCTGAAATAAGTGATGTCATTACCTATGAATTTGAAAATATTGATGCTGCGGCGCTTGAATGGCTTTGCAATCATGCATATGTGCCTCAGGGAAAGAGTTTACTTGAAGTTACTCAGGACCGAGTGAAAGAAAAAGGTGCGATTGAAAATGCTGGGGTCCAGGTGGCACCCTATGCAGTCATCAATTCTCTGAATGACCTTCATGAACAATGTGAACAGCTTGGCTATCCCGTTGTATTAAAAACAGCACGAGGTGGCTATGACGGTAAAGGGCAAGTGGTTCTAAAAGGCCATCAGGATATTGAAAAGGCTCAAGTACTTCTTGAAAACGGACAATGTATCCTGGAAAAATGGGTTTCTTTTACGAAAGAAATTTCCGTCATTATCACAAGAAATTCAAATGGTGAAACAAAGGTATTTCCGGTTGGAGAAAATATTCATCGTGATAATATACTTCACCAGACTATTGCTCCTGCGCGTATTAGTAAACAAGCTGAGGAGAAGGCCATTCAATCCGCGATACAACTTGCAAATACTTTTGGGCTGGTAGGGACACTGGCGGTTGAAATGTTTTTAACAGCGGGGGATATCATTTACATAAATGAACTCGCTCCTAGACCGCATAATTCAGGGCATTATACGATTGAAGCTTGTGAAACATCACAATTCGAACAGCATATCAGGGCTGTGTGTAACCTGCCCCTTGGGAAGACAGAGCTATTAAAGCCTGCGGTCATGGTTAATATATTAGGGGAGCATGTTCAAAACGTGTTAGATAAAGTAACAAACATTCGAGATTGGAAAGTTCATTTATATGGTAAAAAAGAGGCAAAACTAAAAAGAAAAATGGGGCATGTAACGATTTTATGTGATTCTGTTGATATTGCCCTTGAAGAAGTGAATACTAGTTACATTTGGGAAGAAAAAAGTCTGGAGGCAAAAAGATGATTGATCGTTATACAAGACCTGAAATGGGTGCGATTTGGACAGAGGAAAACCGCTTTAAGGCCTGGTTGGAGGTTGAGATCCTTGCATGTGAGGCATGGGCAGAGTTAGGTGAAATTCCGAAAGAAGACGTAAAGAAGCTGCGAGAAAATGCATCCTTCAATATTGACCGGATTAAAGAAATCGAAGAAGAAACACGGCATGATGTTGTTGCTTTTACTCGCGCAGTATCCGAGACATTAGGGGAAGAGCGCAAGTGGGTGCATTACGGTTTAACTTCTACGGATGTTGTTGATACCGCTCTTTCTTACTTGTTAAAGCAAGCGAATGAGATTATCCGGAAGGACCTTGAAAACTTTATTGATATCCTAAAGAACAAAGCGATTGAACATAAATTTACCGTGATGATGGGACGTACGCACGGGGTACATGCTGAACCGACTACTTTTGGATTAAAGCTTGCTCTATGGTATGAAGAGATGAAACGGAACCTAGAACGATTTAATCAGGCAGCAACTGGTGTTGAGTTTGGGAAAATTTCCGGTGCAGTTGGAACGTACGCGAATATCAACCCGTTTGTTGAACAATATGTGTGTGAAAAACTGGGTACACAGCCTGCACCAATCTCAACACAAACCTTGCAGCGTGACCGCCATGCACACTATATGTCAACGATTGCTTTAATTGCGACTTCTATTGAAAAGTTTGCGGTAGAAGTACGCGGATTGCAAAAAAGTGAAACACGTGAAGTAGAAGAGTTTTTTGCAAAAGGACAAAAAGGATCATCTGCCATGCCTCATAAGCGTAACCCAATTGGCTCTGAAAATATGACCGGTTTGGCACGAGTGATTCGCGGTTATATGATGACAGCCTATGAAAATGTTCCACTTTGGCATGAGCGCGATATTTCACACTCTTCTGCAGAGCGGATCATTTTACCTGATGCAACGATTGCCTTGAACTACATGTTAAATCGTTTCGGAAACATCATTAAAAACCTAACTGTCTATCCGGAAAATATGAAACGTAACATGGACCGTACACTAGGATTAATATACTCGCAGCGTGTTCTCCTTGCGTTGATTGATAAGGGATTATCGCGCGAAGAGGCTTATGATACCGTTCAGCCAAAAACAGCGGAATCATGGGAAAATCAAGTGCCATTCCGTGGTTTAATAGAAGAAGAGCCAAAAATTACAAGCTTGCTTTCAGCTGAAGAAATTGCAGACTGCTTTGATTACAACTATCACCTGCAGCATGTTGACACCATCTTTGAACGATTAGGATTGAACAGCTAAAAGGAAAAGCGGAAGCGTCGCCTAGGCGCTAGAGCTAGACAAAAAATGAATATAGGGGTGCTTTAGCACCCCTTACTTATCTAGAAGATTCCCAATATTGCGAAATAGGAGTGATTCTTAATGAAAGAACTTCTCTATGAAGGTAAAGCAAAGCGAATTTTTAGCACGGATGATCAACAAATTGTTTTGATTGCATATAAGGATTCGGCAACAGCTTTTAACGGGCAAAAGAAAGCTGATATTACTGGTAAAGGGCGTTTAAATAACGAAATTACTAGTTTGCTATTTTTAAAGCTTAAGGAACAGGGAATTGAATCGCATTTCATTGAAAGAATTTCTGAAACTGAGCAGCTGGTTAAAAGGGTAGAAATCATACCGCTAGAGGTTGTTGTTCGCAATATCGCTGCCGGTAGCCTTTCAAAGCGATTAGGAATCGAAGAAGGTAAGGCATTAACAAAGCCGCTCGTAGAGTTTTATTTAAAAAATGACGACCTCGGCGACCCGTTATTAACCACTGACCATATTTACGAATTGAACATAGCAACAGAAGAGGAACTAAGCACCTTAAAAGAGAAAGCACTAAAAATTAATACAGTTTTATCAAGCTTTTTTAACGACTTAGGAATTAATCTTATAGACTTCAAACTTGAGTTTGGAAAAGACGCTGAAGGCAGCATATTATTAGCAGATGAAATTTCACCAGACACTTGTAGACTTTGGGACAAAAAGACAAATGAAAAGCTCGATAAGGATGTATTCCGTCGCGACCTTGGTAGTTTAACAGAAGCGTATGAGACTATTTTAGCCAGATTAGGGGGAAAACAGCATGTTTAAGGTAAAGGTATATGTGACGTTAAGAGAAAGTGTATTGGATCCACAAGGTAAGGCAGTAACTCATTCACTGCATTCATTAAATTATCCAGAAGTATCCGATGTACGAATCGGTAAATATATGGAACTAACGATTGAAAAGTCAGAGCGCGACCTTGATGAAGTGATCAATGAGATTTGCAGCAAGCTATTAGCAAATACAGTCATTGAAGACTACCGTTATGAAGTAGAGGAGTGTGTTCCTCAGTGAAGTTTGCAGTTATCGTTTTTCCAGGGTCTAACTGTGACGTTGATATGTACCATGCGATTAAGGATGAACTTGGTGAACAGGTTGAATATGTGTGGCATGACACTGAGAACTTAGATGAGTTTGATGGAATCTTACTTCCTGGCGGTTTCTCATACGGTGATTATTTACGTACAGGAGCGATTGCTCGTTTTAGTAAGGTAATGAAGGCAGTCGTAAAAGCAGCAGAAGCAGGAAAACCAGTTCTAGGTGTCTGCAACGGATTTCAGATTTTATTGGAAGCAGGATTACTGCCTGGGGCCATGAGACGAAATGAAAGTCTTTCATTCATTTGTAAACCGGTTGAATTAAAGGTAGTGAACAATCAGACGATGTTTTCTGCTGCCTATACAGAAGGGGAAACCATTTCAATCCCTGTCGCTCATGGTGAAGGAAACTACTATTGTGATGAAGAAACGCTCGCTAAGCTTAAAGAAAATAACCAAATCGTTTTTACTTACCAAGACAACCCGAACGGAAGTTTAGAAGATATAGCAGGAATTATCAATGAAAAAGGAAATGTCCTTGGGATGATGCCACACCCTGAAAGAGCCGTTGATGAGTTATTAGGCGGAGCAGATGGACTAAAATTATTTCAATCGATTGTAAGAAGCTGGAGGGAAGCAAATGTTGTTAAAGCATGAACCAAGACCAGATCAAGTAAAGACAGAAAAACTTTATCAGCAAATGGGCTTATCCGATGAAGAATTCACCCAGATTGAAAACATTCTTGGCCGGACACCAAACTACACAGAAACAGGCCTATTCTCAGTTATGTGGTCTGAGCATTGCAGCTATAAAAACTCTAAACCAGTCCTAAGAAAATTCCCAACGACAGGTGAGCGTGTTCTTCAAGGTCCTGGGGAAGGCGCCGGAATTGTCGATATCGGCGACAACCAAGCAGTTGTGTTTAAAATCGAAAGCCATAACCACCCATCAGCCATCGAGCCATATCAAGGGGCGGCTACCGGTGTTGGCGGCATTATCCGTGATATTTTTTCAATGGGTGCCCGTCCTATTGCTCTATTAAACTCACTTCGTTTCGGTGAACTGGATGAATCTGCAAGAGTACGTTATCTATTTAAAGAAGTTGTTGCCGGAATTGCTGGCTACGGTAACTGTATCGGAATTCCGACAGTTGGCGGCGAAATCCAATTTGAACCATGTTATGAAGGCAATCCGTTAGTAAATGCCATGTGTGTAGGCTTAATCGATCATAAAGATATTAAAAAAGGTCTTGCCCAAGGTGTTGGCAATACAGTGATGTATGTGGGAGCGAAAACAGGCCGTGACGGCATTCATGGTGCAACCTTTGCTTCTGAGGAATTAACAGAGCAGTCCGATGAAAACCGCCCAGCGGTTCAAGTGGGCGACCCATTCATGGAAAAGCTTTTACTAGAAGCCTGTCTTGAGTTGATTCAATCAGATGCCCTTGTCGGTATTCAGGATATGGGTGCTGCGGGATTAACAAGTTCTTCCGCTGAAATGGCAAGTAAAGCGGGAATGGGTATTGAAATGAACTTAGACCTCGTTCCTCAGCGTGAAACAGGTATGACTGCTTATGAAATGATGCTTTCAGAATCACAAGAGCGTATGTTGATTGTTGTTACAAAGGGAAGAGAACAGGAAATCAAAGATCTATTCACAAAATATGACCTTGAAGCAGTTGCGATTGGTACAGTAACTGATGATAAAAAACTACGTTTGCTGCAACACGGCGAAATCGTGGCAGATGTTCCAGTGGACGCTCTAGCTGAGGACGCACCAGTTTACCATAAGCCATCAAAAGAACCAATTTACTATCAAGAATTCCAAGCACTAGATGTTGAAGTTCCACAAGTTGAAGATTTAAATGAAACATTGAAACAACTTCTTAGCCAGCCTACAATTGCTAGCAAGGAATGGGTGTATAACCAATACGACTATATGGTACGTACGAATACAGTGGTTGCACCTGGATCTGACGCCTCTGTAGTCAGAATCCGCGGAACCAAGAAGGCATTGGCGATGACGACTGATTGTAACTCACGCTATGTATTTTTAGACCCTGAAGTTGGCGGGGCAATTGCAGTTGCTGAAGCAGCACGAAATATTGTTTGTTCGGGCGCGGAGCCATTAGCGATTACTGACAACCTCAACTTTGGAAATCCAGAAAAGCCAGAAGTGTTCTGGCAAATTGAAAAAGCAGCAGATGGAATTAGCGAGGCTTGCCGAGTTCTTAATACTCCTGTTATTGGCGGTAACGTCTCTTTATATAACGAAACAAGCGGAACAGCGATTTACCCAACACCGGTAATCGGAATGGTTGGGTTAGTAACAGATCTTGATCATATTACGACTCAGAACTTTAAGAATGGCGGCGACCTTATTTACTTAGTTGGAGAAACCAAGCCTGAGTTTGGAGGCAGTGAGTTACAGAAACTGCAAAACGGACGGATTTTCGGTAAAGCTCCAGAACTTAATATTCAACTAGAAAAAGAAAGACAGAATCAAGTGTTAGCAGCGATTCGTGCAGGAGTGGTTCAATCGGCACACGACCTTTCTGAAGGCGGGCTAGGTGTAGCGGTGGCTGAAAGTCTTTTTGGCCAAGAAAAGCTTGGGGCAGCTATCACGATTGAAGATAACCCAGTAACTGCATTATTTAGTGAAACACAATCCCGTTTCTTATTAACTGTGAAAAAAGAACACCAAACAGAGTTTGAAAGTTTAGTAGCTGCCAAATTGATTGGTGAAGTAAATGATACAGCCTTATTAAAGGTTAGGCTTGAGAATAACACGATTTTAGAAGCTTCTGTAAACGAATTGAAGGATGCCTGGAAAGGAGCTATCCCATGCTTGCTGAAATCAAGGGATTAAACGAAGAGTGCGGAGTCTTTGGTGTCTTTGGACATCCAGATTCTGCACAGCTTACCTATTACGGACTCCATAGCCTGCAGCACCGCGGCCAAGAGGGTACAGGGATTGTGGTATCCAATGGAGAGAAGCTTAGAGTTGTAAAGGGTGAAGGACTAGTTTCAGAGATTTTCACAGCAAACGTGATGGAAGAATTAAAAGGTACATCTGCGATTGGGCATGTTCGTTATGCGACAGCTGGGGGCGGCGGTTATGAGAACGTCCAGCCCTTACTGTTCCATTCCCAAACTGGAAGCCTGGCACTTGCTCATAATGGGAATTTAGTAAATGCCAATTTCTTAAAACATCAGCTTGAAACACAAGGGAGTATCTTCCAAACCAGCTCTGACACAGAAGTATTAGCTCATTTAATTAGGAGAAGCGGGTATCCCCAGTTGAAGGATCAGGTGAAAAATGCGCTTTCGATGTTAAAAGGAGCCTATGCCTATTTAATTTTAACAGAGAAGGAATTAATGGTTGCTCTTGACCCTCATGGATTAAGACCACTTTCGCTTGGCTGTCTTGGAGATGCCTATGTGGTGGCTTCTGAGACCTGTGCCTTTGATGTTGTTGGAGCAGAATACATCCGCGATATCAGACCTGGAGAATTATTAATCATTAATGAAGAAGGAATCACCTCAGAACAATTTGCGTTCAATTCGACAAAGTCCATTTGTACAATGGAATATGTTTATTTTTCAAGACCTGATAGTAACATCCAAGGAATCAATGTTCATACAGCTCGAAAGAACATGGGAAAAAGATTAGCGGTTGAAGCTCCAATTGAAGCGGATGTCGTAACAGGAGTTCCGGATTCTAGTATTTCAGCGGCCATTGGTTATGCGGAAGCAGCTGGAATCCCCTATGAGATGGGATTAATTAAGAATAAATATGTCGGCAGGACCTTCATTCAGCCAACTCAATCATTACGTGAGCAAGGGGTAAAGATGAAGCTGTCAGCGGTTCGCGGTGTCGTTGAAGGTAAACGTGTTGTCATGGTTGATGACTCCATTGTTCGTGGTACAACGAGCAGAAGGATTGTCAGCTTGCTAAAAGAAGCAGGAGCTACTGAAGTGCACGTGGTCATCAGTTCACCTCCAATAAAAAATCCATGTTTCTATGGAATTGATACATCATCGAAAGAAGAATTAATCGCTTCAGATAAATCAGTGGAAGAAATTAGACAGTTGATTGGTGCTGATTCCTTAACGTTCCTAAGTACCGAGGGGATGGTAGGGGCGATTGTCAAAACCGAAGGAACAGAAGGTTTTTGCCTCGGTTGCTTTACTGGTAACTACCCAACTGAGATTTATCCAGATACACTCCAATATTACTACCAAAAATAGGAGGGAACATCATGGCGAATGCTTATACACAGGCAGGCGTAAACATCGAAGCAGGCTACGAGGCTGTAGAGAGAATGAAAAAGCATGTACAAAAAACAGCCCGAGCTGGCGTAATAGGTGGCCTCGGAGGCTTCGGTGGTATGTTTGATCTATCGTCACTGAATTTGAAAGAACCAGTTCTTGTATCAGGAACAGATGGCGTTGGTACCAAGCTGATGATTGCCTTTTGGATGGATCAGCATGAAACGATTGGCATTGACGCAGTAGCAATGTGTGTCAACGATATCGTTGTTCAAGGCGCAGAACCATTGTTCTTTTTAGACTATATTGCTACCGGAAAAGCCAAGCCTGAAAAGATTGAAGCCATTGTCAAGGGCATTGCGGATGGATGTGAGCAGGCTGGCTGTGCTCTTATCGGAGGAGAAACAGCGGAAATGCCTGGTTTATATAGTGAAAATGAGTATGATCTTGCTGGCTTTACGGTTGGAGCTTGTGAAAAAAGCCAATTGATTACAGGGGAAACCATTCAGGCTGGTGATGTGTTAATCGGATTAGCATCGAGCGGAATCCACAGCAATGGTTATTCACTCGTAAGAAAGGTGTTTAACAATTGGGCGTTAACGGAATATGTTGACGAGCTTGGCCGCACCTTAGGAGAAGAATTATTAAAACCAACGAAAATCTATGTAAAGCCGATTCTATCTGCGTTGAAAAAGTTCAACTTAAAAGGGATGGCTCATATTACCGGAGGCGGTTTTATTGAAAATATCCCTCGGATGCTTCCTAATGGACTTGGAGCAGCCATCTTTGAAAAAAGCTGGGACATCCCGCCGATTTTCAATTTAATTACAACTGTTGGTCAAATCGACCAGCAGGAAATGTATAATATCTTTAATATGGGTATCGGCATGGTCATTGCAGTTGATAAGGATATCGCGGCTGACCTCATGGATCATTTAAAACAATGCGGAGAAACTGCCTATGAAATCGGTGTTGTAACGGCAGAAGAAGGCATTAGTATTGGTGGCCGCCGATGAAAAAGATTGCTGTTTTTGCATCAGGAAGCGGAAGCAATTTTCAGGCGATTATTGACGTAGTGAAATCGGGAGAACTTGAAGCGGACATCGCAATCCTCGTTTGTGACAAGCCGGATGCCTATGCGGTCCGGCGTGCCAATTCCGCTCGAATCCCAACTTTTGCTTTTAGCCCGAAGGAATATAGTTCCAAGGAAGCTTATGAAAGTGCTATTTTGGAGAAATTAGCAAGCTATGGCGTCGAGTTTATCGTTCTGGCCGGTTATATGAGGCTGATTGGTCCAACATTACTCGGCGAATATGCTGGACGAATTGTTAATATCCATCCTTCGCTTCTTCCGGACTTTCCTGGTAAAGACGCTATTGGTCAAGCATTGGCTGCGAAAGCGGAATGGAGCGGCGTTACCATTCACTACGTTGATGAAGGAATGGACACTGGACCGATCATCGTCCAGGAACGCGTCCGCCTTAGTGAAAAGGAAACAAGAGAGAGTCTGCAAAAGAAAATACAAAATATCGAACATAAGTTATATCCATCTATCCTGCAAATGCTGTTAACGAGAGGGGAAGTTCAACATGACGAAAAAGCGCGCACTTATTAGTGTTTCTGATAAAAATGGTATTCTTGAATTTGCTAAAGAATTAGTCAGCTTAGGTTTTGAAATTATTTCAACGGGCGGAACGAAAAAAGCACTGCAAGAACAAGGTGTTCCTGTTCTCGGAGTAAGTGATGTTACTGGTTTTCCAGAAATATTAGAAGGACGTGTTAAAACGTTAAATCCGTTCATTCATGGGGGCTTACTAGCGAAACATGATGACGAACAACACCAAAAACAGCTTCAAGAACATCGCATTGACCCTATTCAAATTGTTTGTGTTAACCTTTATCCTTTTCAACAAACCATCGCAAAGCCAGATGTAACTACTGAAGACGCAATCGAAAATATTGATATCGGCGGTCCAACGATGTTACGTGCTTCAGCAAAAAATCATCAATATGTAACAGTAGTCGTAGACCCCGTTGACTATTCTAAGGTAATTGAAGAATTAAAGGCAGAGGGTAAAACAACGCTTGAAACCCGTAGAAAGTTGGCGGCAAAGGTTTTCCGCCACACGGCAGCATATGACGCTTTAATCGCTGAATATATGACTGACCTTGCGCAGGAAGAAACACCTGAAAAATTAACCGTTACATACGAGCTGAAGCAATCGCTCCGTTATGGGGAAAATCCACATCAAAAAGCTGCTTTTTATAAAAAGCCACTAGGTTCGACGTTTTCCATTGCTAATGCAGAGCAGCTTCATGGAAAAGAGCTTTCTTATAATAATATTAACGATGCGGATGCTGCCCTGCAGATTGTGAAAGAATTTACAGAGCCTGCCGCAGTTGCTGTAAAACATATGAATCCATGCGGTATTGGAACAGGTGCTAACAGTTTTACCGCGTTTGAAAAAGCATTTGCTGCAGATCCTGTTTCTATTTTTGGCGGAATTATTGCTTTTAATAGTGAAGTGGATGCCCAGACAGCTCACAAGCTTCATGAGATTTTCTTAGAAATCATTATTGCTCCATCTTTCTCTGAGGAAGCATTAACGATCTTAACTGCGAAGAAGAACCTACGTTTATTAACAATTCCATTTTCAGGAGCAAAAAAGCCAGAGATGAAGTTGACAACCATCGAAGGTGGACTGCTTCTTCAGGAACAAGATCGCTTTACATTAGAAAATGCTACAATCTCTGTACCAACAAAAAGACAGCCAACTGAGCAAGAGTGGGAAGCATTAAAGCTCGGCTGGAAGGTAGTAAAGCATGTGAAATCGAATGCAATTGTCGTGACGAAAGAGGATATGACAATTGGAATTGGTGCAGGTCAAATGAACCGGGTAGGTGCGGCTGAAATCGCCTTAAAACAAGCAGGTGAAAAAGCTGCAGGTGCAGCACTCGCCTCTGATGCCTTTTTCCCTATGGATGATACCGTCGAAGCCGCAGCAAAAGCCGGAATTACGGCAATCATTCAGCCTGGCGGTTCCATCCGTGACGAAGATTCCATTAAAAAAGCGGATGAATATGGAATTGCTATGGTCTTTACCGGAGTAAGACATTTTAAACATTAAAATGAGGTGAGATGGATGAAGGTTCTAATTGTTGGTCGAGGCGGAAGAGAACATGCACTGTGCCGAAAGGTAAGTGAAAGCACGCTTGTAGAAAAAGTATTTGTCGCTCCTGGTAACCATGGGATGGAAGATGTCGCAGAACGTGTTGCGATCGACGAAAGTAACCATGAACAACTTATTCAATTCGCGACGGAACAAGGAATTGGTTTAACCATTATCGGACCAGAAGTTCCTTTGCTTGAAGGGTTAGCAGATAAATTTGAGGTCGAAGGTCTTGCTGTGTTTGGACCGCGACGACTAGCAGCCGAAATCGAAGGAAGTAAATCGTTCGCAAAGGAAATCATGAGAAAATATGATATCCCTACTGCTGACTATGCTGTATTCACCAACTACGAGGAAGCAAAGAAATATATTGAAGAAAAAGGCGCTCCTATCGTAATCAAAGCTGACGGATTAGCAGCAGGAAAAGGCGTTACAGTAGCATTAACACTAGAAGAGGCATTACAAAGTACGGAAGAAATGCTCGTTGGCCAAAAATTTGGTGAAGCTTCCGCAAGGGTAGTTATTGAGGAGTTTTTGAGCGGTGAGGAATTTTCACTAATGGCGTTTGTGAATGGGGAAGTGGTTATACCGCTAGAAATCGCCCAAGACCATAAACGTGCCTATGATGGTGATAACGGTCCTAATACAGGAGGAATGGGTGCATACTCACCTGTCCCTCATATCGCCAATGAGACAGTTGAAACGGCAATTGAAACGATCCTTAAGCCTTCGGCAAAAGCAATGGTTCAAGAAGGAAGAAGCTTCTGTGGTATTCTATATGCAGGCTTAATTGCGAGTGAAAAAGGGCCAAAGGTAATTGAGTTTAATGCCCGCTTTGGCGACCCGGAAACACAAGTAATCTTACCAAGGTTAAAATCTGATTTAGTCCAGACTATATTAGATGTATTAGCCGGCGGCACCCCTGAGTTAGTTTGGGATGAACAGTCGATGGTTGGAGTTGTTGTCGCAGCAAAAGGGTATCCAGAAACTTATGAAAAAGGTGCTGTTCTTAAAGGCTTAACGGATTTCTCGAAAGAAGTCTATACCTTCCATGCAGGAACAAATAAAAATACACTTGGTGAATTTGAAACTGCTGGAGGCAGAGTTCTCTTAGTCGGTGCGAAGGCCATGACTTTAAAGGAAGCGCAAGATAATGTCTACCGAGAGCTTGAAAAATTATCCTGTGACGGAGTTTTTTATCGAAGGGATATCGGCTTCAAGGCTATCGGGCGCGTCTTCTGTTAGAGCGGCGGATAAATACAAATAAAAGAGCAACTATGCTGCCGATTAAGCTGATAAGTACAAACGACATGTCTAATAAATATTCCCAAAACATGATAGATTACCTTCCTTTCAAGGGCTGGCCAACCACGGTCAGCCCTAACTTTTTGTGTTTTTCTGCTATTCGTTACCGTAAACTCCAAAAAATCAAGGTGAAGGGCACGAATAGCGACTATACGTTCCCGTAAACTTTCAATAATTCAAGAATAAGGGCACGAATAGCATAAATTTATCTGAAATTCCTTATTAATTATAGAGTAATTAATTAAGTTGGGTTATATGGGAGTACCTCATCAACTTCGCCATTATTTGACCCATCATCGAGAGCCAATGGTTTTTCCTGTTCCATTTCCTGATATCTTTCAAATAGCGCGGTCACAGGGCAAAAACGGACTATTCCCTCTGCCACTTTCATTGCGCCACAAATGGCAATAAATAAATAGGAATCTCTCCAAGGAAACTTCACCATTTTAGCTGTACTCCAAGAAAGGATGGTAAGCCCAATTGTAATCCTTATTAATGCATTCAGGATTCCGATATTTTTAGTAACGTTCACATTGTTCACTCCTTCACGATATTTTTACAGCAATTATCCAATTCTTTAATGCGTTAAACAATAAAATATGATAGTATAGATATACACTAAAATTTGTAAGGGCTTTCTTTACTTATAAATCAACATTCTTACTAGATAAATAGCTTCTGAGAAAGGGAGGGTATCGTATGCTCGATCAACGTTATCGATGGAAAAATAAACATTTACGCATGCATGTATCCGTTTTAGATGGAAAAACTTCACCAACCATTTTATTAAAAAACGCCTTATATTTAAATCAGACATTTCGCCAGTGGATGCGCGCGAATATTTGGATATATGAAGATCGGATTGTATATGTTGGCGAGAATTTACCGCCGAAATTGGAAAACTGTGAAATCATTGACTGTACAAATGAAATTCTGGTTCCAGGGTATATCGAGCCACATGCCCATCCTTATCAATTATATAATCCCCATACTCTGGCGGCCTATGCATCACAATTTGGAACAACGACAATAATCAATGACAATATGTCATTGATTATGCATTTGAAGAAAAAGGAAGCGTTTTCTTTATTAAAGGACTTACGTTCCATCCCGACTACTATGTATTGGTGGTGCCGGTTTGATCCGCAAACGGAAATCTTAAATGAGGAAGATGTTTTTTCACATAGCAATATTAAATCATGGTTAGAGCATGACGCTGTTCTCCAAGGCGGTGAATTGACTGGCTGGCCTAAATTGTTAGACGGCGATGATATGATGCTGCATTGGATTCAAGAGACAAAACGGTTGAACAAAAAAATTGAAGGACATTTTCCTGGTGCTTCAGAGAAAACATTAGCAAAAATGATTCTGTTAGGGGCAGATAGTGACCATGAAGCCATGACAGGTGAAGAAGTATATGACCGCTTAATGCAGGGATATATGGTTTCATTGAGATATTCCTCCATTCGTCCTGATCTGCCAGATTTGCTTGATGATATGAAACGTTTAGGAATTCAAGCCTATGATCGTTTAATGTTTAACACAGATGGCTCAACATCGACATTTTATGAACAAGGTATCACCGACCAAATGATTCGGATTGCCATTGAAAAAGGTGTACCAGTAATTGATGCCTATAACATGGCTACGGTGAATATTGCGCGTTATTACAATATTGACCATTTACATGGTAATATTGCAACTGGCCGTGTTGCAAATATCAACTTCCTTTCCAGTATTGAGGACCCGACACCTCATTCTGTGCTGGCAAAAGGTAAGTGGGTAAAACGCGACGGGCAAGTGGTTGAGGCTTATCACTCAATTAATTGGGATGATTATGGTCTTAAACCAATGGAACTGGACTGGAACCTAAGTATTGACGATTTACAATTTTCAATGCCATTTGGAATTAAGATGGAGAATTCGGTTATTACGAAGCCGTACTCCATTGCCATTGATGCCTCATGTGATGAATTGTCAAAAGACCATGATGAGTGTTTCTTTTCTCTGTTAGACAGGAATGGCAAGTGGAGGATCAATACATTATTAAAAGGATTTGCTTCAAATCTATCTGCACTGGCAAGTTCATTTTCCAATACAGGTGACATTATCTTAATTGGAAAAAATAAACGTGATATGCTTACTGCCTTCGAGAGGATGAAGGAGTTAGGCGGCGGTATTGTCATGGTCGAGGAAGAGAAAGTGGTATGTGAGATTCCATTAAAACTGAACGGAATTATGTCAAATCTTCCGATTAAGGAACTAATGAACGAAGAAAAGAAATTACTTGTTGAATTAAAGTATCGTGGGTATTCCTTCTCAGATCCGGTGTACAGTTTATTATTCTTTTCGGCTACTCATTTACCCTATATACGAATCACCCAACAGGGTATGTACGATGTAATGAACAAAACTGTTCTCTTTCCGTCGATAATGCGTTAAACTATAAAAGTAATTAAACGGATTAAACCGCTTCCAAGAAAAGACGATAGGAGTGTTATAAGAAAATGAAGAAATGGGCTGTTGCCGTAACAGCAGTTCTTTTATTGCTCTCCGGTTGTACCGATAAAGAAAAGACTAATGGACCAAAACAGCCTCAAAAAGAAGAAGTTGAAGAAGTGATACAGGAAGAGGTAGAGAATGAACTCCCTTTTCACTACCCATTAACAGGGGTGGGTTCAGAGACTGAGACAGATGGAAGAGCAGTGGCGGTTATGATTAATAATCATCCAAAAGCGAGACCTCAATCTGGCTTGAACAAAGCGGATGTTGTATATGAACTTCTAGCAGAGGGTGATGTTACTCGATTCCTTGCTGTTTTCCAAAGTGAAAAACCAGATAATATGGGTCCCGTTCGAAGTGCGAGGGACTATTACGTTGATCTGGCAAAAGGTCTGGATGCTCTTTTTATCGCACACGGCTATAGTGAAGAGGCAAGAGAATTGCTCGAAAGTGACTTTGTTGATAATTTAAATGGTATGGTCTATGAGGGTACATTGTTTAAAAGAGCCAGCTTCCGTGATGCACCTCATAATTCCTATATTACGTATGAGAATGTCTTAAAAGGTGCCAAGGAAAAGAAATACTCGATGAATCAGTCTCCGCCTGAGTTTCAATTTTTATCAGAGGATGATAGTAAATCAGTTACCGGGGACGAAGCGAGTTCAGTAATGATTTCATATTCTTCTACCGGGGTTTTCAATTCCACCTACGAGTATGATGAATCAATTGGAAAATACAAGCGCTTCTCTGATGGGGATCAAACCATAGATTATGAGTCAAAAAAACCGATTCTGTTAGATAATTTGTTTATTATTGAGACTTCTCATCAAGTCATTGATGACGTTGCGCATAAGGAAATTGATCTACAATCAGGGGGATCTGGTTACTTACTGCAAAAGGGAAAGGTAATGAAAGTGGAATGGAAAAATGATAATGGATTAATTGTTCCAATAAAAGATGGAGAAATTGTTCCATTTGTTCAAGGAAAGACTTGGGTCAACGTGGTTCCGTCGAATCCTGGACTCCAATCAAGTGTTTCATTTAATGTAAAATAATCTTAACTACTTAAAGGGGTAAAATACATGCAAATTAATAAGTTACGTGGAAAAGAGCTTGACCAATTATTCCAAGCTGTTCTTTCACTGAAGGACCTTGAAGAATGCTATCGCTTCTTTGATGATTTATGTACCATTAATGAAATTCAATCATTGGCACAACGTTTAGATGTAGCAAGAATGCTGCGTGAAGGAAATACCTATCATAAAATTGAGACTGAAACAGGTGCGAGCACAGCAACTATCTCTCGTGTGAAGCGCTGCTTGAACTTCGGTAATGATACGTATGAAATGGTATTAGAGCGAATCAAAACAGAAAACGTAACCGAAGAGAAATAATCCAAACCGAAGAGCATGCTCTTCGGTTTTTTATATGGGTAGATTTTCTATTAAGTAATTTAGTGTTTTCTTTTTTAATCGAATGAGCTAATGCTATAATGGTGTAATGTAAGAACGAATGGGAGGATCTTGGGATGTACGATTTTCGCGAGTGGCGCCATGTGTTTAAACTCGATCCAAATAAAGAGATAAGTGATGAACAGTTAGAAAGAATATGCGAATCTGGAACAGACGCGGTAATGGTTGGAGGTACAGATGGGGTAACCTTGGAAAAAGTCCTTGATCTAATGGCGCGAATTCGCCGCTACACCGTTCCTTGTGTCCTCGAAGTTTCAAGTATTGATGTAGTTACCCCTGGATTTGACCTTTATTTTATTCCGACAATTTTAAATAGCAATGATACAAAGTGGATCACTGGACTGCACCATCAGGCAGTTAAAGAATTTGGTGAAATTATGGATTGGGAAGAAATCGTCATGGAAGGCTACTGCATTTTGAACCAAGAATGCAAAGCCGCAAAATTGACGTCTGCCAATGCAAATGCTTCAACAGAAGAAGTAAAGGCGTATGCGATGATGGCAGAGAAAATGTTTCATTTACCAATCTTTTATCTTGAATATAGCGGCAGATATGGAGATGTAGAAGTGGTAGCTGAAGTTAAGAAAACCCTTGAGGAAACGGTCCTGTTTTATGGCGGGGGAATTTCAACGCTTCAACAAGCAGCCGAAATGGCTGAGCATGCGGATGTCATTGTGGTTGGAAACGCCATTTATGATGATATCGAACAAGCTTTAGCAACAGTAAAAAGTATTCGATGAAAATTTGCTTAATTGGATAGAAAGAGTTAAAATAAGAACAAACGTTTGGTATGGTGGTGAAGGAATTGCAATACTTATCAGAAAAGCTTTTAAATGGCTTAAACCCAGAACAACAAAATGCAGTAAAAGCAACGGACGGCCCGCTTTTACTTATGGCTGGTGCGGGTAGTGGTAAAACGAGAGTACTAACGCATCGTATTGCTTATTTAATTGTTGAAAAACGCGTAAATCCTTATAACATTTTAGCGATTACCTTTACAAATAAAGCTGCCCGTGAAATGAGAGAACGTATCGGAAAAATGATGGGCGGAGCTGCCGAAGAAATTTGGATTTCCACGTTTCACTCGATGTGTGTGAGAATACTGCGCAGAGACATTGACAGAATGGGCTTTAACCGTAACTTTACGATTTTGGATACAGGTGACCAGCAATCCGTGGTGAAAGGAATCCTTAAGGATAAGAACCTTGATCCTAAAAAATATGATCCGCGTGCGATTTTAGGCGCGATCAGCTCGGCAAAAAATGAGTTAATTGATCCGGAAGAATATGCAAAAACGGCTGGAGGCTATTTTGAACAAACCGTAAGCGATGTATATACTGAATATCAAAAACGATTGCGAAAAAATCAAGCACTCGACTTTGATGACTTAATTATGATGACGATCCAATTGTTCCAGCGTGTACCAGAGGTGCTTGAATATTATCAGCGAAAGTTTCAATACATTCACGTCGATGAGTATCAGGATACAAACAGAGCACAGTATATGCTAGTCAAGTTTCTTGCAAACCGTTTTAAGAACCTATGCGTAGTCGGGGATTCTGACCAGTCGATTTATCGCTGGCGTGGAGCGGATATTGCTAATATCCTTTCTTTTGAAAAAGATTATCCGGATGCAAAAGTCATTTTACTTGAGCAAAACTACCGTTCTACAAAAAGGATTCTTCTAGCAGCGAATAAGGTTATCGAAAATAATGTAACCCGAAAAGCTAAGAATCTTTGGACGGAAAATCCAGAAGGTAATAAACTCGTTTATTATCGTGCAGATAGTGAGCAAGGAGAAGCACAGTTCGTTGCGGGAAAAATTAAAGAATTAACACGCGAAGGCAAGTACAAACTTTCGGACGTTGCGATCCTTTACCGGACTAATGCTCAGTCCCGTGTAATGGAGGAAGTGCTGTTAAAATCAAATATTGAATACAGCATTGTCGGCGGTACCAAGTTCTATGACAGAAAAGAAATCAAGGACATGCTTGCTTATTTAAGGCTCATTGCTAATAATGATGATGATATTAGTCTACAGCGAATTATTAACGTGCCAAAACGTGGAATCGGATCTAGCTCAGTAGATAAAATGGCGAACTTCGCGGCAATGCACGATATATCTATTTTTGAAGCGCTGGATTCTGTTGAGCTGCTAGGATTAAGTCCGAAAATCACCAAGGGTGCCAGGGAATTTAGAGATTTAATTAAAAACTATACGCAAATGCAAGAGTTTTTATCTGTAACGGAACTGGTTGAGGATATTTTAGATAAGTCTGGTTATCGTGAAATGCTGAAGGCAGAGAAGTCAATCGAAGCCCAAAGCAGACTGGAGAACTTAGACGAATTATTATCTGTAACGAAGAATTTTGAAGAAGTGAATGAAGATAAGAGCTTAGTAGCTTTTTTAACGGATTTGGCATTAGTTGCTGATATTGATTCGTTGGATGAAGACGGTGAAAAAACAGACTCGATTACTCTTATGACCTTGCACTCTGCAAAAGGATTAGAATTTCCGGTTGTCTTTTTAATTGGATTGGAAGAAGGGGTATTCCCTCACAGCCGTTCATTAATGGAAGAAGCTGAGATGGAGGAAGAACGCCGCTTAGCATACGTAGGAATTACTAGAGCGGAGCAGACTTTATTCCTGACAAATGCTCAGATGAGAACATTGTTTGGGCGCACAAGCATGAACCCTGCATCCCGGTTTATCCGTGAAATTCCTGAGGAACTCTTAGAAGGCGTGGAAAAAGAGGAACGTAGGAATACTACGTTTGGATCAAGAGGTGGAACATCTCTTGGACGAAGCGCCTCTGGATCAACCGGAACCTCTTTTGGACGAAGCACATCTGGTACAAACGGAACATCCTTCGGTACACCAGTTACTAGAAAACCAGTTATGAGACCTATAGCCGCTTCTACTGGCGGGGATACTGTCGGTTGGAAAGTCGGCGATAAAGCTGAACATGGTAAATGGGGAATTGGAACAGTAGTAAGTGTGAAGGGAGAAGGCGAAGGAACAGAGCTCGACATTGCCTTCCCAAGCCCGACTGGAATTAAACGCCTGCTGGCTAAATTTGCTCCCATTACAAAAAAAGTATAGGAGTTAATAAGCTCAGTGTTGATTTTCGCGGAAGGCACGAAGACTCCTGCGGGAGGACGGGGTAGGGGAGACCCCGCAGGCGCTTTAGCGATGAGGAGGCTCCCCGCACCGCCCGTGGAAAGCGAAGTGACAGGAGCGAAATTCAACACGGCCTAAGTATAAAAAGAATTGCCCCTGTTATGGGGCTATTCTCGTATTATTTTACAATGAAAGGGCTGGATGTATGGACCTTCAAACAGCGGAACTGAAAATCAATGAACTAAGAAGCCTATTAAATCAATATGGCTACGAATATTACGTGCTTGATCAACCTTCAGTACCTGATGCAGAATATGATCGTTTAATGCAGGAACTCTTAGAGTTAGAGGCAAAATTCCCAGAATTAAAAACGCCAGATTCACCATCTGTGCGTGTTGGCGGCGATGTGCTGGACTTATTTGAAAAGGTAGAGCACCGAACACCAATGCTAAGCTTGGGTAATGCCTTTAAGGAACAGGATTTAAAAGATTTCGACCGCCGTGTTCGTCAGGCTGTCGGAGATGATGTCTCCTATGTTTGTGAATTAAAGATTGATGGCCTCGCTGTCTCTTTGCGCTATGAAAATGGCTTGTTTATTCAAGGAGCAACAAGAGGAGACGGGACCATTGGTGAGGATATTACAGCAAATTTAAAAACCATCAAATCCATCCCTCTCCGCTTGCGTGAAAATGCAACATTAGAGGTTCGCGGTGAAGCTTATATGCCGAAGCGTTCCTTTGAAGCGTTAAATAAAGCAAAGGAAGAACGCGGTGAAGAGCTAGCTGCAAATCCAAGAAATGCAGCAGCAGGCTCATTAAGACAGCTGGATCCGAAAATTGCTGCAACAAGGAATCTTGATGTTTTTCTATATGGAATCGGCGGCGGCGATATAAATGCAGCATCCCATAGCGAAGGGTTAGATTACCTAGATCATCTTGGTTTTAAAACAAATAAAGAGCGTCGAAAGTGCCCGACAATAAACGAGGTAATCGAGTATGTTAGTAGCTGGGTCGATAAGCGCCCACTTTTACCATATGAAATAGATGGCATTGTTATAAAGGTAGATTCCTACGAGCACCAGAGTAAACTTGGAACAACGGCAAAAAGTCCACGCTGGGCGATTGCCTATAAATTCCCTGCCGAAGAAGTCGTGACAACTCTATTAGATATTGAATTAAGTGTTGGCAGGACCGGTGTTGTTACACCAACGGCAATACTTAAGCCGGTTAAGGTAGCTGGTACCACCGTTGGACGTGCTTCTTTGCATAATGAAGACTTAATTCGCGAAAAGGATATTAAGATTGGCGACCAAGTCGTGGTTAAAAAAGCTGGAGACATCATTCCAGAAGTGGTCAATGTATTGGCAGAACAACGTACTGGGGATGAACGTGATTTCCAAATGCCTACACATTGTCCGGAGTGTGAAAGCGAACTTGTCCGACTTGAAGGGGAAGTGGCGTTACGTTGTATTAATCCTAAATGCCCGGCGCAAATCCGTGAAGGTTTGATTCACTTTGTATCTCGTGATGCGATGAATATTGAGGGTCTAGGGGAAAAAGTAATCAGCCAGCTTTTTGCGGAAAAATTGATCTCGGATGTTGCTGATATTTATAAACTAACCTATGAACAGTTAATAGCCTTAGAAAGAATGGGTGAAAAATCAGTTACAAATCTGTTAAAAGCGATTGAATCATCTAAAACTAATTCATTAGAAAAGCTATTATTTGGTCTCGGTATACGACATGTTGGTGCAAAAGCTGCAAAAACACTTGCGCAAAGCTTTGATACGATGGACAAACTAGCTGCTGCACAAAAAGAAGACCTGATTGCGATCAATGAAATTGGCGATAAAATGGCAGATTCTATTGTGGCATTTTTCGACCAGGAAGAGGCAATGGAACTGATAAAGGAACTTGCTTCTGCAGGAGTTAATATGGCATATAAAGGGGCAAAACCAGTTTCTGTAGAAGAATCTAACAGTATCTTTGCAGGGAAAACAGTTGTTCTGACTGGGAAACTGGAACAACTCTCTAGAAATGAAGCCAAGGAGAAGATCGAAGCCCTTGGAGGAAATGTATCTGGAAGTGTCAGCAAAAAAACACATCTTGTTATTGCTGGTGAAGATGCTGGTTCGAAGCTTACCAAGGCCGAGGAGCTGGGAATTGAAGTGTGGGACGAGGAGAAGCTCTTGGTAGAATTAAATAAATAAGAGGTGTAATCAAAGTGAAAAAACTTTCATTGCTCGCTCTTTCCCTTTTCTTACTGCTTAGTGGATGTGCACCGAACTTTCAAAAGCAGGAGAATGTTGTCCAAACAAAAGAAAAGGCGGATGAGAAAGCAATTATTCCGAAATATAATATTTCCGACAACTATTATCGGACGATTTTACCGTTCGAGCCTGGGGAAGCACGCGGATTAATAGTTGGAAATATTAATACTCGATATGACATTAATGAATTTGAAACAGGATTGATGAGGATTGCTCAGCATCAATTCGATCCTAAAACCTATTTGTTCCGTGAAGGACAAGAGTTAAAGCGTAATACGGTTAGATTGTGGTTAAACCGAAAATTTACACCGGCACAATTAAGTGCAGAGGGATTAAAGGAAGAAGAAAACATTGGTTTAAACCCGCTTATGGAGGACGGTGCAGATTTTCAGCAAGGGAATAATAATAGTCCGATTTATTTAGCTCATATCTTAGAGCATGATTATCTAATCAAAGGAGAAAACGATACGGTCAAATTGGGCGGTGTCGTGATTGGACTAGCATTAAATTCTGTCCATTATTTTCGTACTGCAGTAGGTGAACCCTACTTTGAGCGGAAGATTGAGTTTGCTGAAATGGAACGGGAAGGGAAAAAGATTGCCGAAGAGGTCCTTAAGCGTCTGCGAACCATGAAAAATTTAAAGGATGTTCCGATTACCATTGGTTTATTTGAGCAGCAAAGCAAATCATCTGTAGTGCCTGGCACCTTTTTTACCTACACCAATGTTGATAAAGGAAGCTCAACAATTAATACCTGGGAGCCAGTAAATGAAAAATATTTCCTATTTCCATCTACTGAGGCACAAGAGGCACACCGTGATGATGTAACTGCATTTTTGAACTTTAAGCAGGATGTGGAAGAGTATTTTCCAAACTTTAATGGTGTAATTGGCCGCGCCTTCTATATTGGTGATCAATTTACTGATTTGGATATTACCATTCCAATTCAGTTCTATGGAAAATCCGAGGCAATTGGGTTTACTCAATATGTAACAGGGCTTGTTCTTGAGCATTTTCCAAATTATATATCGGTTTCGGTAAGTGTGACCTCTGTTGACGGACCAGAGGCATTAATCGTCCGTAAAGCAAATGAGGCCGAACCGTTTGTGCATATATATTAACCTGGCGAAAACTATCAAAAATTCTTTATAAATAAAGGACAATACATATTTTAGTACGACTAATATGTATTGTCCTTTTGTTCTATTGATAAATGTTACCCCCAGATTGTTTAAACTCTGTAGCTTTTTCCTTCATACCCTTTTCGATAGCTTCATTCGTATTAAGCTTGTTTTCTTTCGCGTAATTACGAATATCTTGAGAGATTCTCATGCTGCAAAACTTTGGTCCACACATTGAACAGAAATGTGCCGTTTTTGAACCTTCTGCAGGTAACGTCTCATCATGATATTCCAAAGCTCGTTCAGGGTCCAACGATAAATTAAACTGATCTCTCCAACGGAATTCGAAACGAGCTTTTGATAAGGCATCATCTCTCTTGTATGCGCCCGGATGTCCTTTTGCTAAATCAGCAGCATGTGCAGCTATTTTATAAGTTATAACACCTTCACGTACATCATCTCGGTTTGGTAAACCTAAATGTTCTTTTGGTGTTACATAACAAAGCATAGCCGTACCGTACCAACCAATCATGGCTGCACCAATCGCAGATGTAATATGATCATAGCCAGGAGCTATGTCAGTTGTAAGTGGGCCTAGAGTATAGAAAGGAGCTTCCTTACAAATCTCCAGTTGTTTGT
Organism: Neobacillus niacini; assembly: GCF_030817595.1. GTDB lineage: Bacteria > Bacillota > Bacilli > Bacillales > Cytobacillaceae > Neobacillus > Neobacillus niacini_G. The sequence continues at coordinate 4,126,795 of NZ_JAUSZN010000001.1, read as the reverse complement.
CCATGTTTTCTTTTATAAGGTGCATAGGTACGTGTCCTGGACCTTCAACCATTACCTGTACATCATGCTCCCAAGCAATTTTTGTTAGTTCTCCTAGAGTTTCTAATTCCGCAAATTGTGCTTCATCATTGGCATCAGCAATAGAACCAGGACGTAACCCATCTCCTAAAGAGAATGCAACATCATATGTTTTCATGATTTCACAGATTTCTTCAAAATGAGTATATAAAAAATTTTCTTTATGGTGGTGAAGACACCATTGTGCCATAATTGACCCACCTCGGGATACAATACCTGTTAAACGCTTTGCTGTTAACGGCACATATCGTAAAAGAACACCAGCATGAATGGTGAAGTAATCCACGCCTTGCTCGGCTTGTTCAATTAATGTATCACGATAAACCTCCCATGTTAGATCTTCGGCAACACCATTTACTTTTTCAAGCGCTTGGTAGATAGGAACGGTTCCAACAGGAACAGCTGAATTACGAATAATCCATTCCCTTGTGGTGTGAATGTTTTTACCTGTTGATAGGTCCATAATATTATCCGCACCCCACCGTGTTGCCCATGTCATTTTTTCAACTTCTTCTTCGATTGATGATGAAACCGCAGAATTCCCAATATTTGCGTTGATTTTAACATGGAAATTACGTCCTATAATCATAGGCTCTGCCTCTGGATGATTGATATTAGAAGGAATAATTGCTCGCCCTTTTGCAACTTCTGCACGCACAAATTCAGGTTTCATATTTTCTCTTAAAGCGATAAATTCCATCTCAGGGGTGATAATGCCCATCCTTGCATAATGAAGCTGTGTAACATTTTTCCCTTTTTTTGCACGTAAAGGTTTACGCTTTAAACCGGGGAACAAGTTATGATTGGCACGAGGATCATTTTCATCCTTATATCCATTGTCTTCAGCCTTTATTTCTCTCCCGTCGTATTCCTCAACATCCCCTCGTTCATGAATCCAAGTGCTTCGCAGAGCGGGGAGACCTTTTGTAATATCAACCAAATAATTAGCGTCTGTATAAGGTCCGCTTGTATCGTAAACACGAACTGGTGGATTTTCTTCTTCGCCAAATGTGCCTGTTGTCGGACTGAGTTCAATCTCACGCATTGGCACCTTAATATCAGGCCTTGAGCCTTCAACATAAACTTTTTTACTACCTGAAAAGCTAGACATGATGGAAATGCGTTTTTCGTTTAATGAAGTGGTTGACATAGAGTAAATCTCTCCCTGTTTTTAAAATTAAAGGTCGAGATCTAGAACAAAACGAGTGGATGGAAAGTAATGAAGTACATAAAAAAGCCGAGTCCAAAAAGGATGGACCGGCTTTGTAAGTAGAAGTTTATTCAATACATGATGATTTTTCTAACTTCCCCACGCTAGTATGATCTAGATCAGGTCCAAAGGGTCAAGAAACTTCAACGTGTTTCTCTCTCAGCCCACCTCATTGGACTCCCCTAGTTATTTCTATTCAATTTGGTTTTAGTATACATGAGTCTTAAGTGAATTAAAAGGAACATTTAAAAAAAATTAAAAATTATCCTTTTTGAATGATAGTTCGGTTAAAGTAACGCCAGGTCTTTTTTTTGCAAAAATATGACTTCATGGCTATCCATTGATACGTGTAAAAGAAACATGTTAGAATGTACGAGGATGAATGTTTTTACTACATAGGAGGTTTTAAGACATGGTACAACCTTATAAGCATGAACCATTCACAGACTTTTCAATTGAAGAAAACCGCCAAGCATACCTTAACGGAATTAAGACAGTTGAGAGTTATTTAGGCAAAGATTACCCACTTGTAATCGGTGGAGAAAAAATTACAACAGAAGATAAAATCGTTTCTTATAATCCATCAAATAAAGAAGAAGTAATTGGCACGGTTTCAAAAGCTAGCAGAGATCTTGCAGAACAAGCAATGCAGGCAGCTGTGGAAGCGTTTAAAACGTGGAAAAAAGTGAAAGCTGAAGTTCGTGCAGATGTTTTATTTAAAGCAGCCACCATTATTCGCCGCCGTAAGCATGAATTCTCTGCTCTTTTAACAAAGGAGGCAGGTAAACCATGGAAGGAAGCGGATGCAGATACAGCAGAAGCAATAGATTTCCTTGAATATTATGGCCGCCAAATGCTGGCACTTAAAGATGGGGTTCCCGTTAATAGCCGTCCAAACGAATTTAACCGTTATAACTATATTCCACTTGGTGTAGGTATTATCATTTCACCTTGGAATTTCCCATTAGCGATTATGGCAGGTACCACTGTAGCAGCGATTGTTACAGGTAATACTGTTCTATTAAAACCAGCTTCTACGACTCCAATTGTTGCAGCGAAATTCGTTGAAGTAATGGAAGAGGCAGGTCTGCCTAAAGGTGTATTAAACTTCGTACCGGGAAGTGGTGCTGAAGTGGGCGACTACTTAGTAGACCATAAAGATACTCGTTTTATCAGCTTCACTGGTTCACGTGACGTTGGGCTGCGTATTTTCGAACGTTCTTCTAAAGTGAATCCAGGTCAAGTTTGGATGAAACGTTTGATTGCTGAAATGGGCGGTAAAGATACAATTGTGGTTGACTCAGAAGCAGATTTAGAGTTGGCTGCACAATCAATTGTTGCTGGCGCATTTGGCTTCTCTGGTCAAAAATGTTCAGCATGTTCTCGTGCAGTAATCGTTGAGGATGTTTATGATACGGTTTTAAACCGTGTTGTTGAATTAACCAACGAATTAACTGTAGGTGACCCAACTGAGCAAGGAACTTTCATGGGACCAGTTAACGACAACAATGCTTTCAAGAAAATCATGGAATATGTTGAAATTGGCAAGCAAGAAGGTAAGTTAATGACTGGCGGCGAAGGAGACAATTCAAAAGGCTATTTCATTAAGCCAACTATAATTGCAGACCTTGCTCCAGATGCACGCATCATGCAGGAAGAGATTTTTGGTCCAGTAGTTGGTTTTACGAAGGCGAAGAACTTTACTGAAGCAATTGAAATTGCCAACAATACCGAGTATGGCTTAACGGGTGCGGTTATCACAACTAATCGCGAACACCTAGAGCAGGCTCGTGAAGACTTCCACGTTGGTAACCTCTATTTCAACCGTTCATGTACGGGGGCGATCGTTGGTTATCAGCCGTTTGGCGGCTTCAACATGTCTGGTACGGACTCCAAAGCAGGCGGTCCAGACTACCTATTGCTTCATATGCAAGCTAAGACAACATCTGAAATGTATTAATATCAATTTTTTAAGCCCAATTCATATGAATTGGGCTTTTTAAATAGTGATAATTTAAATAATCGAGATGAAAAAGGTATAAAAAGACACCAGCATTTGTCGGACGTTACCCAATGTTAACGTCCGACAACCTAGGTTATATTTTATAAAAATGTGCTGCAATAGTAAAAGCGTTAGATATAATCATACATAGAAATTCGCTGAACTTTATTCTTCTCATACATTTTTTCAACGACTTCTTGGTGGATAGCTTCTTCAATACTTATTTCTCGCTTTTTGACCATAATGGTAAAGAACAAAATATTGACGGTCATTAAAATCCCTCCCCTAAATGACCAATTATTAATTATAATTTACCCCTAAACTTTTATAGGTAAAGTATATATAGTGTGTGAACGAAGTAATCGTGACTATGGAGTATTGTTTATTACTGCTTTAGTCTGAAATATTTCTTCAAGTTTTGACGTATATAAACCTAGAATAGTCAGAGTCATTTACAACTCCCCCTTCTAAATATCTCTTCAATCTATAAACGTTTGAAAACCGATCAAAGATACGGGGTAATAAATTAAATGTTGAAAATAGTGGTGCAGGTTCGTTGCACAATTAAAGTAAAAAGCATTTCCCTGTCTGACAGAGAAGTGCTTTTTCCGTATCTATATTGAAATGGAATATTTCTTAACAATATATTTATTATAATAATCAATAATTATTTATTGTAAAACAATAAATTATGTGTTAGAGTCAAATTGATAAAAAATAGTTTTTGCTTTTGGGAATTCCTATCTTGCTTTGTGAATCTCAAAAGTGATGAAGACCTTACAGAGTAGGGATATTTTATATGGTGAACAAAAGGACGAAATGTCCAAATCTTCATTAACGGAGGAAAATGTATGAGTAACGAACCTATCATCAGCTTGAGTCATGTGACCAAACGAATCGGCCGAACTACCATCATCGACGATCTTACATTTAACGTACCTAAAGGTGAAATTTTCGGTTTTCTTGGTCCGAATGGGGCCGGTAAAACAACAACTATCCGCATGATCGTCGGACTGATGTCAATCACGAAGGGCCAGATATTGATAAAGGGTAAAAATATCAAAACCGAATTCGAGCAAGCAATCCGTCACGTCGGCGCCATCGTGGAAAGTCCAGAAATGTACAAGTATCTGAGCGGGTACCAAAACCTCGTTCACTACGCCCGAATGGTACCGGGGGTAACCAAGGAACGGATTGACGAAGTGGTTTCGCTAGTCAAGCTAGAAAACCGCATCCATGACAAAGTCAAAAAATACTCACTCGGCATGCGCCAGCGTCTGGGAGTGGCCCAAGCACTGCTGCACCGGCCGTCACTGCTCATTCTGGATGAACCTACGAATGGTCTTGATCCGGCTGGGATTCGCGAGCTGCGCGATTATTTGCGGTATTTGACCCGTACAGAAGGAATCAGCGTAGTTGTCTCCAGCCATCTGTTGTCCGAAATGGAGCTTATGTGTGACAGGGTTGCTATCCTTCAGCGGGGCAAGCTGGTCGAGGTAATGCCAATTCAAGAATTTACCCGCGAGAACGATCAACCTCAAACGTATCTAATCCAAGCGCAGCCACCGGAACAGGCACTGGTGACCATCAGACAGATGGATGGAGTCCAGGAGGTCAAACTGATTCAAGATGGGCTCGTCGAAGTTACCACTGAGCGGGAACGCATCCCGGACATTCTAGCCGGGCTAATGAAGAATCATATTCGTATTTATGGCGTGCAGATGGTTAGCCAGTCTCTAGAAGAACGATTCTTGGAAATTACGGGAGGTAGACAAATTGGTTAATCTAGTACTCAATGAAAATATGAAGATTTACCGGCGGGTGCGAACGTGGATTCTGGTCGGACTAATGGCAGCTTTCGTACTTTTTGTCAATTTCATTGAATGGCATTCCGATGGGAAAAAGGCGCAAGGCGAGGGCTGGAGGGCAGCACTGCAGCAGGAGAATCAGCTATATAGCGAAATTCTGAAGCAGCCAGATCTGGGTGAAGATGATCGAATGTTCTACCAGGAGCGGATTGCCATTAACGACTATCACTTGGAGCAGAATATTCGCTCAACGGACGGCACAATGTGGGATGGCGTGAACGGTTCGGCAGGCATGATGATCGTGATTACTATTTTCACCATCATCATTGCGGGAGACAGCTTGGCGGGAGAATTTTCGTCCGGCACGATCAAGCTTCTGCTCATCAGGCCTGCTAGCAGGGTCAAGATTCTTGTCTCAAAGTATATCTCTTTTCTGTTGTTCGGCATGCTGTTGTTACTCACTCTGTTTGTCATTTCCATCGTGGTGAATGGAATTCTATACGGCTTTGGATACATGGATCTCCCATTGATCAGTATGACTGCGGAGGGGGAAATCGTCGAAAGGAATATGGTCCTCAATCTGTGGAAAACGTATATGCTTAACGGAGTATCTACGGTCATGTACGTAACCATGGCCTTTACGATATCGTCCGCCTTCCGAAGCAGCGCGATGGCAATCGGGTTTTCCATCGGTGCCTTGTTTGCGGGTAATATTGTTTTGGAGGCACTGCAGCGGTTTGATTGGAGCAAGTACCTGTTGTTCGCCAACACGGATCTCACCCAGTACCTGAACGGACATCCTTTCCAAGAGGGAATGACATTGTCCTTTTCCATCGGAGTGCTCGCTGTCTATTTTCTCGTGTTCAATCTGATTTCCTGGCTCCTTTTTACACGTAGAGACGTGGCAGCCTAACCTTGCTGATATAGTCGATATAAACATCTTTCAACATGATGTATTAATATTACATTTTTTACCTCTTCTTTGTAGAGAAGGGGTTTTTGTTTGTTGAGTTTATGGAAAAAAATGTCTAAATGTACAAAACATTTTGAAAAATGTACAAAACACCTTAAAAAGCGTTCAAAACCCTCAATAAGGTGTCCCAAATTCTTCAACTAAACAATTCATCCCTTACTTTATGACAATTATGTGAAATAGTTCACAAATCGTTATGATTTGTGATGTACCTCACAATTTTTCAAGACCTAAGCATTTACAATGTACCTATAGAGAAAAACTTAAATAACGTAAATTCATAGATAAAACCATATAAGGAGCGATCCAACATGAAAAAACTAGTTATGATTGGAAACGGGATGGCGGGGGTTAGAACGATTGAGGAAATTCTTAAACTCTCACCAAATCAATTTGAAATAACTATTTTTGGACAAGAACCACATCCTAACTACAATCGCATAAAATTATCAAATATTCTTCAAGGTGATACAAGCTTCGAAGAAATCATTATTAATCCACTAAACTGGTATAAAGAAAATAATATTCAGTTATTCACAGGAGAAGCAGTAACGAAGATTGATATAGCAGCAAAGAAGGTCATTTCCGACCAGGGGCGTGAAGTAGAGTATGATGACTTAATTATTGCTACAGGTTCGAACTCGTTCATTCTGCCGATTCCAGGTGCCGACAAGATCGGTGTTACCGGTTTTCGTGATATAAAAGATTGTGAAATGATGATCAAGTCAGCTGAAAACTATAAAAAGGCAGTCGTAATTGGAGGCGGGCTCCTTGGACTTGAAGCAGCGCGAGGATTACTGAACCTTGGGATGCAGGTTGATGTTGTACACTTAATACCAAGTCTAATGGAGCGCCAGTTAGATCCAATTGCTTCTAGTCTCCTAAAAACAGAGCTTGAATCTCAAGGCATGAGATTTTTGATGGAAAAAGAGACAGTTGAAATTATCGGTGATGAGCGTGTTGCGGGTCTTCGCTTTAAAGATGGATCTTTTGCAAGAGCGGACCTTGTTGTAATGGCCATTGGGATCAAGTCTAACACCATGGTTGCGAAAGAAAGCGGAATTTATGTAAATCGTGGAATTGTTGTTAATGATTTTATGGAAACAAGTGCACCAAATGTGTATGCAGTAGGTGAGTGTGCCGAGCACAGAGAAATTGTTTACGGCCTAGTAGCACCTTTATACGAACAAGGGAAAATCCTTGCTGAAAGAATTTGTGGGAAAGAAGCTGCACCATATGAAGGCTCCGTAACTGGAACGCAACTTAAAGTAGCTGGAGTAGACCTTTACTCAGCAGGTGAGATCTTTGAAGATGGTACAACAAAATCAATTATGGTCTATAACGAATACGAAGGGATCTATAAGCGGGTTTTAGTCCGTGATAATAGGATTGTGGGCATTGTCCTTTATGGTGATACCAAAGATAGCACTAGATTGTTCCGAATGCTTTCAAAAAAGGAAGATATCACAGGAATCTCCATTTTTGAATCGCAATGTTCGGCTGAAGGCGGTAGCGGTGATATAGCTTCCATGCCGAATGATGAATTGGTGTGCGGCTGTAATGGCGTGACAAAAGGAGCCATTGTTGAAGTAATTAAAACACAAGGTCTGACAACTCTTGATCAAGTAAGTCACTGCACGAATGCCGGACGTTCTTGCGGGCGCTGTAAGCCAATGGTAAATGACATTCTAGCTTATACACTAGGTGATCAATTTGACGCATCCGCTGCGCAGAAAACGAGCATTTGCGGATGTACAACCATCAGCCGTGAAGAGTTGGTTGCTGAAATTAAAGAAAAGGGCTTAACGAGTCTTAAAGAAGTGATGAACGTTCTAGAATGGAATAACGAGGAAGGCTGTACGAAATGCCGTCCTGCGATTAACTACTATCTAGGTATGATTCACATGGATGAGTATAAGGATGACCGTGACTCCCGTCTTGTAAATGAAAAAATGCACGCCAATATCCAAAAGGATGGAACATACTCAGTTGTACCAAGAATGTATGGAGGTGTAACAACTGCTGCCGACTTGAAAAAGATTGCCGAAGTCGCTGAAAAGTATGAGGTTCCACTTGTAAAACTAACTGGAGGACAGCGGATTGGCTTGTTCGGAGTCAAAAAAGAAGACCTTCCTAGCATGTGGGAAGAGCTGGACATGCCATCCGGCTATGCATATGGAAAAACACTTCGCACTGTCAAAACTTGTGTGGGAGCACAGTTCTGCCGCTACGGAACCCAGGATTCTATGTCATTGGGAATTGAACTAGAGAAGAAATTTGAACGTCTTGATACTCCTCATAAAGTAAAAATGGGTGTGTCAGCATGCCCTAGAAACTGTTCAGAGGCTGGAATTAAGGATATCGGTTTTGTTGGAATCGATGGCGGCTGGGAAATTTATGTGGCCGGTAATGGGGGTGTAGACCTTCGTGCAGGTGACCTTTTAGCTACAGTGAAAACAGAAGCGGATGTAATGGAAATGACCGGAGCGTACCTACAATACTATCGTGAAACAGCAAATTACTTAGAGCGTACTTCCAAGTGGGTAGAGCGTGTTGGTTTAGAGCATGTAAAGGAAGTCCTAGCAAACGCAGAAACTAGAAAAGAATTAAATGAGCGTATGGATCAAACGTTAAAGAAATACATTGAGCCTTGGAACGAGGCAATTGAAAGTGAAGAAATTAAAGATAAATACTACACAAAACACACTGTTAAGGCTGGAGAGTGATAATAAATGATCGAAACAAAAACTCGTACTCTAGTTGCTAATTATTCTGACCTTCAAGTTAGGTCCGGATATTCCGTAAAAATGAATGATGAGGAAGTCGCCTTATTTAAAGTAACAAATGGTAAGGTATACGGTATTGAAAATCGAAGTCCACATCCAAAAGGCGGAGTCTTAACGGAAGGGCTAGTAAGCGGTGAATATGTTTTCTGCCCAGTGTATGATTGGAAGATTTCCTTGGTAGACGGAAAGGTACAGGCACCAGACGAAGGGCAAGTTAAAACCTATCAAGTGGAAGTCGAAGCGGATAACGTTTATATTATTATATAAAGAGATTGGAAGGATGGCTGCAGGATGGAATCAGGAAAAGTATTTTTAGTAGGAGCAGGGCCAGGGGACGTTCGATTGATTACGGTAAAAGGTTTGGAGGCAATTAAGCAGGCTGAAGTCATTTTATATGACCGGCTTGCCAATCCAAAGCTATTGGAATTTGCTCCAGCTGATTGCGAGCTGATTTACTGCGGAAAATTACCTGAGCGGCATACATTACGCCAAGAGAATATCAATGACCTTTTAGTACAAAAGGCGCTGGAAGGTAAAGTGGTGGTTCGGTTAAAAGGCGGAGATCCTGGTGTTTTTGGCCGCGTTGGTGAAGAAGCGGCTGCTCTTGCTCTCTATCAAATTCCATTTGAAATAGTTCCTGGCATTTCATCGGGGATTGCAGCCCCCCTTTATGCAGGAATTCCTGTTACCCACCGTGAGCATGCTGAATCGTTTGCTGTCGTTACAGCGCATGATAAATCTACTGATGGCAAACCTATGCTTGATTGGGAAGGTCTTGTCCGCGGAGTCGATACCATTGCTTTTTACATGGGTGTTGGGAATCTGCCGTTTATCTGTGAAAATCTGATCGCTCACGGAAAGCCTTCAAGCACTCCGGTTATTTTAATTCACTGGGGCACATTTGGCCGCCAGAAAACCCTTCAAGGGACCTTAAGTGATATCTCTAAAAAGGTTCTAGAGGCTAAGTTTAGCAACCCGTCGATCATCCTTGTGGGAGAGGTTATATCCCTTCGTGAAAAAATTATTTGGTTTGAAAAAATGCCATTATACGGCAGACAAATTCTCCTAGCCCGTACTAGTGAAGGTGCCAGCGGTTTGGCAAAGGAATTAATGGAACAGGGTGCGGATGTAATCGAATTTCCAAAATGGAAAAAGACGATTTTACCTGTTGAGGTAGGGAATGTCACAAATTACGATAAAATATTGTTCACATCCCCTGAAAGTATTGGAGAATTATTTCAGGCGGTTATTGAAAAGGGCATCGATATTCGAAAAATAAAGGCTGATTTCTATGGCGGCTCTAGCAAATCTATTAATGCCTTAAAAGAACGTGGATTTATCGCTAGCCTCATCGAGGACATGCCGCAAGAAGGAAGCTTGCTGGTGGTCGGAGAAGATCGTAACTTTGAGGTTGAACATGCTGATTTCTTAGTCACGAGTAAAAAAGAGCTCGACCAGCAATTCCTGCCAATTTTTCAACGAATGCTTGAGGAAGCAGAAGTGAATACGATGCTATTTCCAAGCGGGGCATCGGTGGGCGTATTTATCGAAGGCTTAAAGAAATGCGGTATCGACGTTTTCGACCTTTTAAAAGATGTCCAAGTGGTTTGCATGGGGCAGCATACAAAAGAGCAAGTTGAACGTGTTGGTCTAGTAACAGCTGGAATGCCGGTTTCTCCAACCAGGGAAGCGTTGGTTGAATACTTAATCCAGTGTCCGATTGTTTAGGAAAGGCGGGGTGTATGCTTGAATTCGAATTATCCGATTATGTTAAGGCTAGAGGGTAAAAAGATAGTCGTTGTAGGCGGCGGCAAAGTGGCAGAACGGAAAGTTACCGGACTGCTTGGTACGGGCTCACTTATCACTGTGATTAGCCCCAATGCCACAGATGAACTTATAAAGTTAGCTAGCAGCGGAAGTATAGAGTGGCATGAAAAATCCTTTTCAAAAGAAGACGTGGAGGATGCGTTCTTAATTTTTGCCGCAACGAACGACAATGAGTTAAATCAGTCTATAAAAATGGCGGCGAGTGACCAACAGCTTGTCACCATTGCTGATGACCCGGAAGGATCGGATTTTCATGTACCCTCACATATTCAGCGGGGACGATTGAGTATTACGGTATCAACAGGCGGAGCCAGTCCAACCTTGGCTAGGAAAATAAGGGAACAGCTGGAACAGCAATTTGATGAAGGATTTGACGAGTATCTAGAATTTTTATTTTCAGCCCGGCAGCGAGTTTTGAAAGAAGTGAACGATGCCTCGAGAAAAGGAAAAATATTATCCGCAATTGCTGGTCGAGAGTTCTTGAATAGTAAGAATCGTGAAGCTGACTTTTTACGGTTATTGCAAAACACAAGAAATGACGTGTGAACCCCACACGTCATTTTTTTACAAATTTATCACGTCGTTATCGTACTCCTCTAATTGTTCTTGTAGATTTATAATGTAATTCATCATCGCTATTCTTACAATCGAAGGGTAATATCGATTATTAAGTTCATGCTCACATTCCTCTAAGTCCATCTTTTTTACAGCAATAATCTTGTTTAATTCATCTACGCTCATGAATGCTCACTCCCCATTTTGATTTTTCCTTCCCTAGTCTCCTAATCTATTTCTATAGCATCAGCATGGGCAAATATTTGATAGTTTATACATCATTTTTTTTGTATAAAAAGTTCACCAAATGGCTAGAAAGATAGAAAAAAGCTGCGAGGGTGAATTATGAACGAAAAAATAAGCAATAGCTATCAAATCCTAGATCAGTTACGTTTGCCGCATGGTTTGTATTTAGCTTCTTCGTCCCAGGATTATCAGTATGTTTGGTTACGGGATTCTTTTTATATGTCACTGCCTTATTTAAAGCAAAATAATCAAATTTATGAATTGACCTATCATCGAATTTTGGACTTATTTAGAGAATACGAATGGAAACTGGATATTCATACCGTTCAAAGACCGAGAGAGCAATGGGAATACCTTCATTCGAGGTATTCTGCTTCCGAAGTAAGGGAAATGGATACCCCATGGGGACATGCACAGCATGATGCCATTGGAGCGATACTATGGGGGATTGGAATGGGTCAACAGAGGGGTAAAAGGATTATTCGAGATGCAAAGGATCATGAAATTGTTCAAAAGCTTGTTGGCTATTTAGGGTGTGTTCGATATTGGGAGGACGAGGATAATGGGATGTGGGAGGAATGGAAAGAGGTCCATTCAAGCTCAGTGGGGGCATGTGTTGCTGGTCTTCAAGCAGTAAGAGACATCGTATTTGTTCCCGGTGAATGGATTACGAATGGCTTTGAAACTCTATCAAATATCTTCCCACATGAAAGTAACCAGCGCCCATTTGACTTAGCTCAATTAAGTTTAATCTATCCGTACCGGGTATTGGCAGGCGAAGAAGCAAAAGTGGTTGTCGACCGAATTGAAACGAACCTTTTACGGGAACGAGGGGTAATCCGCTACAAGGGAGATTCCTATTATTCAACGATTGAACATGAAGGAAGGCATCACGATTTATCTTTTTATTATGGTACTGAGGCAGAGTGGACATTTGGATTGCCATGGCTGGCATTATGCCATTTAGAATTAGGTAATGTCAAAAAGGCTAAACAGTATATAGCTCAAACCGAAAATGTAATGCTTCCTGATGGCAGCTTACCCGAATTGTATTTTGCCCAATCGGAAAAGTACAACACTAATACCCCATTGGGATGGGGAAGTGCTATGTATATCCTAGCTAAAGAGCGATATGAAGGATTAATGTAATAAGAAGAGGCTGTTGATAACTTCAACAGTCTCTTTTTTTTAGGCTGTATGAAAGGAAATTGTTGATTTGCACCTATTGATTGGATGGAGCGGAAGGCACGAAGATCCCCGAATATCCAAGGTCACCAAATTACGTACGGTAACAACCTGACCGGGATTGTGCCGATAAAACTTTGTTTCCCTAATTATCGTAACAATTAGGCCAGGATTGTGCCAATAATCCAAGGCTCCCCCAATTATCGTAACAATTAGGGCAGGATGGTGCCGATAATCCAAGGCTTCCTCCAATTATCGTAACAATCAGGCCGGGATAGTGCCAATAATCCAAGGCTCCCATTCGCGCTCTAGGGTCCGCAAAGTGCCATGTGACAGGCAGAGACCGCCTGTAACTACGGTGATTATTTAAAGAAGCTTTCTATAATGGAGTGGAGAATCAGCAGTCAAATTTAACACAGTCTTTTTAAAAATATAGGTATTATGTATTATTTTACCTATTTTTATAAAATTTTCTGAAAAATAGTTCCTTTTTTAAATATCGTGTTATATAATACAACACATAGTAATACACTGTATTATAACAAAGAGGTGAATTAGTCCATGTCAACGCAAACAACAGGTATTGAAGTAGATGGAGCTCTTAAAGCACACTACGATGAGATTTTAACACCCGAGGCGCTGAAGTTTATTGAGGAGCTGGAACAAAAATTTGGAGCAAGGCGAATTGAACTGTTACAGTACAGGCAAAAACGCCAAGAGGAAATCAATAATGGATCTCTTCCGGATTTCCTACCCGAAACAAAGCAAATTCGTAATGGCGACTGGACGATTGCGCCATTACCAAAAGACCTTCACGATCGCCGTGTAGAGATTACCGGACCCACCGATAGAAAGATGGTCATCAACGCTCTAAATTCGGGTGCAAAAGTTTTTATGGCAGATTGTGAAGATGCTACTTCACCCACCTGGGAAAATATCGTCGAAGGACAAATCAACTTAAGGGACGCAGTAAATCGGACGATTTCCTATGAAAATCAAAATGGAAAAAGATATGTGCTAAATGAAGAAACGGCCGTCCTGTTTGTAAGACCGCGCGGACTTCATTTAGAAGAGAAACATGTGCTGCTTAGTGGCAAGCCTATTTCTGGGAGCTTTTTTGATTTTGGAATGTACTTTTTCCACAATGTAAAACATCTTCTGGCAAGACGAACAGGTCCATATTTTTACCTGCCAAAGCTAGAAAGCCATTTAGAAGCACGGCTGTGGAATGATGTTTTTATTTTTTCGCAAAACAGGCTTGGAATTGCTCAAGGAACCATTAAAGCGACAGTCTTAATTGAAACGATAATGGCGGCATTTGAAATGAATGAAATTTTATTCGAATTGAAAGAGCACTCAGCAGGATTGAACTGCGGCAGATGGGATTATATTTTTAGTTACTTAAAAAAGCTTCGTAACCATGAAAGTATCATTCTGCCGGATCGATCCCAGGTAACAATGACTGTACCATTTATGCGTTCCTATTCATTGCTTACCATTCAAACTTGTCATCGCAGGAAGGCTCCGGCAATTGGAGGGATGGCAGCGCAAATACCTATTCGTGACAATACGCAGGCAAACGAGGAAGCATTTGCGAAGGTTCGAGCTGATAAAGAGCGAGAAGTACGGGATGGTCATGATGGTACATGGGTAGCACACCCCGGTTTGGTGCCAGTAGCGCTTGAAGTATTTGATAGAGAAATGCCAGTAGCCAACCAGATTCATACAACCAAACAGCAAAAGATTACGATAACTGCCAGTGATTTACTTGAGTCACCTAGCGGTAAGATTACCGAAGAAGGGGTCCGCACTAATATTAATGTCGGGATTCAATATATTGCTTCCTGGTTATCGGGAAGAGGAGCTGCACCCATTCACAACTTAATGGAGGACGCAGCAACTGCTGAAATCTCAAGGGCTCAAGTTTGGCAGTGGATCCGTCATCCGAAGGGTGTGTTAGCGGATGGAAGAAAAGTAACGTTTGAAATGTATGAGCACTATAAGGCTGAAGAATTAGAAAAAATAAAGCAGGAAATTGGCGATAAAGCCTATAAAACTGGACGTTTTACGGAAGCAGTTGAGCTGTTTGACAGCTTGATTATAAATGATGTATTTGTAGAGTTTTTAACATTACCTGGATATACGCTTTTATGAAAAATTTTAATAGATTAATAGGAGGAATTTAAAATGACAAATTCAAGAGCGAAGGCATTACAAGAAAGCTGGGAAATGGATAAACGATGGAATGGCATTACTAGACCATATAGTGCTGAGGATGTTATCAAGCTTCGTGGATCGCTTGATATCGAGCATACATTGGCTAGACGTGGAGCAGAAAAGCTTTGGAAGCAAATGAATGAAGAAGAATACATTAATGCTTTAGGCGCACTAACAGGAAATCAAGCAGTTCAGCAGGTTAAAGCAGGATTAAAAGCCATTTACCTAAGCGGATGGCAGGTTGCAGCGGATGCCAACCTATCTGGACATATGTATCCAGACCAAAGCTTATATCCAGCAAACAGCGTACCGAGTGTAGTAAAACGAATTAATCAAGCACTACAACGTGCTGACCAAATCACCCATTCAGAAGGCGATAATTCTATCGACTGGTTTGTTCCGATTGTTGCGGATGCAGAGGCAGGCTTCGGCGGTCAGTTAAACTGTTTCGAGTTAATGAAGGGTATGATTGAAGCAGGAGCAGCAGGTGTCCACTTTGAGGATCAGCTTTCTTCTGAGAAAAAGTGTGGTCATTTGGGAGGTAAAGTCTTACTGCCAACACAAACAGCGGTTCGTAACCTAATTGCGGCTCGTTTAGCTGCTGATGTAATGGGAGTTCCAACTGTATTAGTTGCCCGTACTGACGCAAATGCTGCTGATTTAATTACAAGTGATATTGATATGAACGACGCACCGTTCATTACAGGTGAGCGCACTGCAGAAGGCTTTTTCCGTACTAAGGCAGGACTTGATCAGGCGATTGCCCGCGGCTTAGCATATGCACCATATGCAGATTTAATCTGGTGTGAAACATCTGAGCCAAACATTGAAGAGGCAAGACGTTTTGCTGAAGCGATTCATGAGAAGTTCCCTGGAAAAATGCTTGCTTATAACTGCTCGCCTTCCTTCAACTGGAAGAAGAAACTCGATCAAGATACCATTGCCAAATTCCAGCAAGAGCTTGGAAAAATGGGCTACAAATTCCAATTCGTTACCCTTGCTGGCTTCCATGCCCTGAATCACAGTATGTTTGAACTAGCACGCGGCTACAAAGAGCGCGGTATGGCGGCATACTCTGAATTGCAGCAAGCTGAGTTCGACAGCGAGCAATACGGCTACACCGCAACAAGACACCAGCGTGAAGTAGGAACAGGCTACTTTGACCAAGTGTCCATGGTGATTACAGGCGGAACATCCTCCACAACCGCGTTAAAAGGATCAACAGAGGAAGAACAGTTTACAAAATAATAGAATGGTATGAACCCCTTTCTCCGATTGGAGAGGGGGCTTCTTGTTTTTTAGGCAGTGTACTTGCGGATGGCGGAGAATACTTGCGGATAGCAGAAAATACTTGCGGATGGCGGAGAATACTTGCGGATAGCAGAAAATACTTGCGGATGGCAGAAAATACTTGCGGATGGCGGAGAATACTTGCGGATAGCAGAAAATACTTGCGGATGGCGGAAAATACTTGCGGATGGCGGAAAATACTTGCGGATAGCAAGAAACACTCTCGGATAACCACAACAAACAAGCTTTTTTGGAAATGAACACTTTTTAGGGTATTATCATACATAATAATAGCCCTTTTATTGGAGTTGATCTATTTGAAAAAGCAGAGTGTGGAGGAAGTCCTTCAACAGGGAATTCACGGTCCTTTGGAAACGAAGCCGGATGAAAGACGGCAATTTTTAGGAACCTTACGAGAACGTATTATTCTTGCTCTTAAGAAAAATCAAGTGACGGAAGCAACGATTTACCCTCAAGTGGAGAGGGAAATGAAAAAAAATCCTCAGGCCAATCTCTTATTGAATGGAAATATCGAATACACAGCTCTATCCAAATATGTAAAGCTGGCTGCCAAACACAAGATTGAGCATAAAATTGTAACCAATAAGGAACGCGACACTGATATCGGCCTATTGCTGGCGATGGACCATGCAATCGATAAGGAAGAGATTTATATCACTCAAAAAGAAATCAGCCAGCCTGAACCCCCAAAAAGCAAAGGACTTTTTGCGAAATTATTTAAACGATGATAGGCAAACAACAAAGCAGTCAAATGGACTGCTTTATATTTTTTAATAGGATAATCGACGGAGGGAATTCGATCTATATTTGGGTATAACTGGAATTATAGCAGAAATTAGAATATTATATTTTATAAGGAGACTACTATTTAGATCTATTTATATAAGGGGGACAGAAATACTCATAATGGAAACGAAAGGAGAAATGGTCAGGTAGAAAGTGGGGATTAGTTTTCCCTATTACTTTTTACTAGAGATTACTAGATTACTAACATCTGGCCAAATCTAGGAGGAGAGAATTATGAGAAGATGTAAAGTTCTTTTAATAGTGATTGTTCTAATGCTTATTCTTACGGGATGCAAATATCCAACACTTGAAAAAGCCATTGCGGAGACAATTCCATTCGAAGTTCAAGAAGTTTTGTATAAGACAAAGAGTGATGGAATAACAATCGTCTTATACACTACGAAAGCTGAAGGAAAAGAAGTAGGACATATTAAAGAACCAGTACTGGGTGTCTCCTTCTTTGAAGGGAACGATAAAAAGGGATGGAAAAATGATGGTCCAAATGGCTGGGAGCATGCAGAGAGCGAAACCTATTCCATTTACAATGAAAACTATACAAAATATGATGATAAAGGGAATGTTCTTAAAGATATCTACGTTGTGTTTGGCGAAATCAATAGTGAGAATATCACGAACATTGAAATAGCCAATCAGGGTACTGAGGAATATAAAAAAGCAAAGATTATAGAGAAAGATGGAAGACGCTATTATGTGGGAATAGGCCTCAACCCGCAGGTTAGAGCCTTAAATGGTAATGGCGAGGTTATTCCTCAACAATAGACGAATACATAGGCAGGGAGCAAAATGCTCCTTTTTTTTTGTGGCTACCAAGCTAAAAAGAACGTAATATGCCAATACTGATGAGGGAATCATTGCGGTGATGCGGAAAAGTTTGGTATTATCAATAGTAAATTAACTAAGACATAAGGGATTGGGGGATTGAAAAAAAATGACACGAATCTCAAACGAACAGGTTAAGCATGTAGCCAACCTAGCGAGGTTAGAAATATCAGAGGATGAAGCTGAAATCTTCACAAAGCAACTGGACGCCATTATTACATTTGCAGAACAGTTGAATGAACTGGATACGACAAATGTTGAACCGACTTATCATGTACTCGATATGAAAAATGTATTCCGAGAGGACAGTAAGGAAAAGGGATTGCCACGTGAAGAAGTATTAAAAAATGCACCTGATCATCAGGATGGACAAATTAAAGTTCCTGCAATTATCGGGGAGTAAGGAGGAAAACGTGAGCTTATTTGATTATAAAGTTTCAGATCTACATGAACTTTTACATAAAAAAGAACTAAAAGTGGCAGATCTCGTTGATGAGTCGTATAAACGTATTGCTCAGGTGGATGGCAAGGTACAAGCATTTCTAACATTGGACGAAGAGAAGGCTAGACAAACAGCATATTCATTGGATGAGAAGCTTAACGCCAATTCTGCAAGTAACTTGTTATTTGGAATGCCAATTGGCATTAAAGACAATATTGTCACAAAAGGACTTCGGACAACCTGTGCTAGTAAAATTCTTGAAAATTTTAATCCCATCTACGATGCTACCGTAGTTCAAAAGCTGCAGCAGCAAGAAACAGTAACCATTGGAAAGTTAAATATGGATGAGTTTGCGATGGGATCTTCGAATGAAAATTCCCACTACCAAAAGACGCGCAATCCCTGGGATCTTGATAGAGTACCAGGCGGTTCTTCAGGCGGTTCTGCTGCTTCGGTTGCGGCAGGTGAGGTGCTGTTTTCATTAGGTTCCGATACAGGGGGATCTATCCGGCAGCCAGCTGCTTTTTGCGGAGTAGTAGGGTTAAAGCCGACTTACGGACGTGTATCACGCTTCGGGCTAGTTGCATTTGCTTCTTCCCTTGATCAAATCGGTCCTATTACCAGAACAGTTGAAGATAATGCCTATCTCCTCCAAGCTATATCCGGATTAGATCCAATGGATTCTACATCAGCCAATGTTGATGTACCGAATTTCGTCTCTGCATTAACTGGTGATGTAAAAGGGTTGAAAATTGCTGTACCTAAAGAGTATCTAGGCGAGGGTGTTACTGAAACGGTTCGCCAGTCCGTGCTGAATGCTTTAAAGGTGCTTGAAAAACAAGGAGCGGTTTGGGAAGAGGTTTCCTTGCCGCATTCTAAGTATGCATTAGCAGCCTATTATTTGCTGTCTTCTTCGGAAGCGTCGGCAAATCTAGCCCGCTTTGACGGCGTCCGCTATGGCTATAGGACACCGAATGCTGATAATTTACTTGATTTATATAAGAAATCAAGAGCGGAAGGTTTTGGTGATGAGGTAAAACGCCGTATCATGCTTGGTACCTTTGCATTAAGTTCAGGTTATTACGATGCCTATTACAAAAAAGCACAGCAAGTCCGAACCTTAATTAAGAAGGACTTTGAAGATGTTTTTGAAAAATATGATGTAATTATTGGTCCAACGACTCCAACTCCTGCGTTTAAAATCGGTGAAAACATCGATGACCCATTAACAATGTACGTGAATGATATTTTGACAATTCCCGTTAATCTAGCAGGGGTACCAGGTATCTCTGTCCCTTGTGGATTTGATAACGGATTACCGTTAGGTTTACAAATCATCGGCAAGCATTTTGATGAAGAGACCGTTTACCGTGTCGCACATGCATTTGAACAAGCAACAGATTATCATAAACAAAAACCAGGACTATAGGGGGTGAAGAAGATGGAGTTTGAAACAGTGATTGGTCTAGAAGTTCATGTTGAGTTAAAAACGGATTCAAAAATCTTTTCGGCAAGCCCAAACCATTTTGGGGCTGAGCCAAATACAAATACAAGTGTCATTGACCTTGGTTATCCCGGTGTGCTGCCGGTCCTTAATAAAAAGGCAGTTGAATACGGAATGAAGGCAGCAATGGCTTTGAATTGCCAGGTAGCCACTCATACGAAATTTGACCGTAAGAACTATTTTTATCCAGATAATCCGAAGGCGTATCAGATCTCGCAATTTGATAAGCCAATCGGGGAGCATGGCTGGATTGAAATTGAAGTAAATGGCTATACAAAACGAATTGGAATCACAAGGATCCACTTAGAAGAGGATGCAGGGAAGCTGAGTCACGGGAATGGCTATTCGTTGGTTGATTATAATCGCCAGGGAACACCGCTTGTGGAAATCGTTTCTGAACCTGATATCCGTACACCTGATGAAGCATATGCTTATCTTGAAAAATTAAAATCGATTATCCAATATACTGGAGTATCTGATTGTAAGATGGAAGAAGGCTCTCTTCGCTGTGATGCTAATATTTCCATTCGTCCGGTTGGTCAAGAGGAGTTCGGGACGAAAACAGAATTAAAGAACTTAAACTCGTTCAATTTTGTTCGAAAAGGGTTGGAATTTGAAGAAAAAAGACAGCGTGAAGTTGTCTCTAACGGCGGGAAAATCGATCAGGAAACACGTCGCTTTGATGAGGCGACAGGCGCTACCTTACTAATGCGGGTAAAAGAAGGATCGGATGATTATCGTTACTTCCCGGAGCCAGACTTACTAGATATCTATATTGATGAGGAATGGAAAGCTCGTATTGCTGCTGAAATACCAGAGCTTCCAGACCAGCGGCAAAAGCGTTATGTAGAAGAGCTAGGTTTACCTGTCTATGACGCCAAGGTTTTAACTGTAACGAAAGAAATGGCTGATTTCTTTGAAGGCACAGTAACTGCAGGTGCGGAGGCGAAATTAGCTTCCAATTGGATTATGGGAGATGTATCGGCTTTCCTGAATGCTGAGGGGAAAGAACTTCATCAAATCGCTTTAACACCTGAAGGCTTAGCTAGTATGATTAAGCTCATCGAAAACGGAACGATTTCTTCCAAAATTGCAAAGACTGTTTTCAAAGAATTGATTGAAAACGGCGGCGATGCTGAGAAAATTGTAAAGGAAAAAGGCCTCGTACAAATTTCAGATGAAGGAACACTGTTGAAAATCATTTCTGAAGTTCTCGATGCAAATCCACAATCCGTTGAAGATTTCAAAAATGGTAAAAATAAGGCAGTTGGTTTCCTCGTTGGGCAGCTAATGAAGGCAACAAAGGGACAAGCAAACCCACAAGTAGTAAATCAATTATTGAATCAGGAATTAAGCAAACGATAAATCCCAGGCTGGCAGATAGCATTCTGCCAGTTTTTTTTGTCGAAAAAATCTCGACAAATAATTTCTAAAGATTTCCCAGGAAACTCATTCAACGTGGGGATTGAGGCAAACTAATTAAACGTTTGATTAGTCGACATCATTCATCGATTTTTTTAAAGAAAGCTTTTAATAATTAGGGTCTAAGCCTATTTTAATCAAACGTTTGATTAATAGTGACGCTGGGGAACAATGTCGAATGGGTCCTAACTCGTCAGCTAAAATGATAATCTATAAGAATTGGGCTGTTAAATCGACAATATGTTTACTACAATTTGAGTAGAAAGCCCTTCGTTTAGGCATTTCCCCGCTATTTAATCAAATGATTAATTAAATGACATAATTCAACCGTTTTTCAAGGTGAAAACCTTTAATAGTAAGTGTTAAATTAAAACTAATCAAACGTTTGATTAACAAGGAAAAAGGAGAAATTGTCAGAATGATAGATAAAAAAATACCTGGATTTTGCTATCCAGGCATTTCAGAAAAGTTCTATTACTTTTTTAATAAGCTGACACTTTCAGCAAATTCTTTTTCAATGACCTCATTTTTCTTATAGGTGATTAAGCTGACGATATAAGCAACAATTAAGTTGAAAACAAAGCCAGGTACGATTTCGTAAAGTGTTTCTCCGAGTCCAATGTTTTTCCAAACGATAACGGTAACAGCTCCTACAATCATACCAAAAAGAGCGCCCCAGTTAGTCATCTTCTTCCAGAATAAGCTTAGTAAGATGGTTGGACCGAATGCGGCACCGAAGCCTGCCCATGCATAAGCAACCAGGTCCAGAATAGTGCTGTTTTGATCAAGAGCCAGGATGGCAGCAACAACTGCTACTAAAAGAACAGCCATTCTTCCTAAGAAAACAAGGTGTTTGTCTGTGGCCTTTTTGTTCATAACTACTTTGTATAAGTCTTCCACTAGTGCACTTGATGTAACGATTAATTGTGATGAAATGGTGCTCATGATCGCTGCAAGAATGGCTGCTAAAGCAAAACCAGCAAATAAGGGATGGAATAGGATCTGACTTAGTTCAATAAATACTGCCTCTGGATTCTCTAATACATGTTGAGGATTATTATGGAAGTAAGCAATTCCAATGAATCCAGTAAAGATGGTACCTAGCAGCGAGAATATCATCCAGCCCATTCCAATGCGGCGGGCACTTTTTGTTTCTTTTATCGTTGTAATGGCCATGAAACGCACAATGATATGCGGCTGGCCAAAATAACCAAGTCCCCAAGCCATTGCAGAAATAATCCCTAAAGTCGTTGTTCCTTTAAAGAAATCAAGGTATGTTGGGTCAATAGCACGAATCGTATCAAACGTTTCTGCAGGCCCCCCTACACTAAAAATTCCAATCGCCGGAACTAGAAGAAGGGCAATCAGCATCATTAATCCTTGAATAAAGTCGGTGTAACTAACAGCAAGAAATCCGCCAAATAATGTATAGGCGATGGTAACACCACCAACAATTAAAAGTCCTGTAAGGTAGCTTGTTCCAAATGAACTTTCAAAAAAGACTGCTCCCGATACTAAACCTGAAGAAACATAGAACGTAAAGAAAATCAGAATAACGATACCGGATACAATCCGCAAGAGTTTGGTGTTGTCTTTAAAACGATTTTCTAGGTAACTTGGAATGGTTATAGAATCGTTTGCCACCTGAGTATAGGAACGAAGTCGAGGTGCGACCAATAACCAATTCAGGTATGCTCCAATGGTTAAACCAATCGCAATCCATGCGTCTGCTAAACCAGTTACATAGATTCCTCCTGGCAGTCCCATCAGTAGCCAGCCGCTCATATCGGCAGCTCCAGCGCTTAATGCTGTGACAGCTGGTCCTAGTGACCTCCCTCCAAGCATATAGTCTGTTAGATTACTTGTTTTACGATAAGAATACCAACCGATAAAAAGCATCATCGCAAGGTAAATTCCAATCGAAATAAGCTGTAGTGTTTCATTGGACATACTTTTTCCCCCTTTATTATGGTAAAAAATAATTACAATAATATTTTTTATATATAAAATATTCTATCAACTGGTTATAACTATATCCACTAGTATTTTTTTACTTTCCTAAAATAGGTTAAAGTGCACTTGGAATACCAGTACAAAAGATATAATTCCTTTTATTTGTAACGCAGAAATGAAAGGTCTATGATAAAAGAATATAGAAGGGAGTGTTTAGTTTGGAATTAAATGCTTGGTTTCAAAAGGGTTTAACGAAAGATGAGTACATAGGCTCAATGACTCGGAATAGGGAAGAAATGACTTCTATTTATGATCGCTTTGAGTTAACTAAGGGTAATAAAAAGAAACTTGAAGCAGTCCAGTCAAAAAAACTACGTGCTATTGTTCTGACAGAGGATTGGTGCGGTGACGCCATGCTTAACAATCCAGTGTTGCTTAGATTGGCTGAAGCTGCTGGAATGGAGGTTCGTTTTGTTCTGCGGGACCAGAACCTTGAACTAATGGACCAATATTTAACGAATGGCACCTCAAGAGCGATTCCTATTTTTATTTTCATAGATCAAGAAGGAAATGAAGTGGGAGTTTGGGGACCACGTGCCCCTGAAATGCAAGCGCTTGTAGAAAAAGGCCGTGCAGAATTGCCCGATAAGGACGCCCCGAACTTCCAAGAGAAGCAAATGGCTTTATATAAACGTCTCGGTCAATCTTATCAGACTGACTCATCGATTTGGCAAACTGTTGCAAACAGTATTATGACCGCCTTTCTGTAAAAATTAAAGAATCCCTGGCCACTGGCCGGGGATTCTTTTACATTTTTAAGTTGCCATTTTTTGGAGGTATTCGGTCATTAATTAAATTTTTGTCATTTATTTTCGGTTCAATTCCCAGGATGAGGTTGCGGATATTCGAGCGGTGAAGATAAATTAAAAATAAAGTAAAAAATATAAAAATAAGTTCAAAATCAATTTCAGTGGTGATAAATGAATAAATCATCAGGCTAACACCAACTGAGACGGAGCCTAAAAATACGTACTTGGTTAAAAAAATCACCAAAAAGAATGTAACATAACTAACTAAAAGCAATGGAAAGCTTGCTACTGCTAATGTTCCAGCAGTGGTGGCAATGGCTTTACCCCCGCGAAAACCAGCAAATATAGGAAAACAATGTCCTATTACTGCCAACAGACCGAAGTAAAGTGGTTCAACATCAAGATTGAAGTATAAAGGCAGGTAAGCAGCGAATGCACCTTTACCTATATCAACAAGTACTACGATAATAGCAGATCCTTTGCCAAGTACCCTTAATGTGTTGGTGGCACCAGGATTTTTACTGCCATGGTCACGAATATCAATACCGTAAATTAGCTTGCCCACAATTAGCGCAGTCGGAATGCTTCCAATCAAATAGGAGGAAAGGAGCAGCAGCCAAAGCATATCATCATTCCTTTATCAGAATATCTTCTATAACAATAGCATTTTACCATACTTCAATGGTATTATTTTAATAATTCCTTAAATAGGAAATATTAAAGGGGCGACTAGAATGGAACAGATAGATTTTGGTCAAGTTGCTAAAAGTTATGCGAAAACAAGAGAAGATATTCCCGTGAGTTTAATGGATAGTCTTTATGTCCGAGGTATTTTTCTTGATGGGAAAAAGGTTGCGGATATTGGTTGTGGGACAGGAGCCTTAACAAGAAAAATCGCTATGAGGAAAGCATATGTTACTGGGGTAGATCCATCAAAAGAAATGCTTCAATATGCAGTGGAGTTAAATAAGTCAAAAAATTATAACATTCCTTATCTGCATGGTAGTTCTGAGAATACTGGTTTAGATGATTCTCAGTTTGATATGGTAACAGTTATGCGTGCCTGGCACTGGTTTGACCGTGAAAAGGCAATTGCAGAAATAAAGCGGATATTAAAAGCAAAAGGGACACTAATAGTTATAGATTCTGGGTTTCTTGCAGGACCATCAGTGGTTGAAAAGACATATGAGGTTTTATCAAAATATGTGAGTGGTGGACTTAAACCAGCAGGGACAAAGTCTGAATCCAGCCAGAGGATTAACGGCCTTCCTGCTGAATGGTTCGATGAATGGCAGACCAATGGATTCAAGTTAAGTGATTTTTATAGCCTTAACTATAACGTTGCCTTTACAAAGGAGACTTGGGTAGAAAGGGTGGAATCCATCTCCTGGCTAGCAGGGTTAGAGGCGGGCGAAAGGGAAAAAGCACTCCAGGATTTAACCTATACTTTATCTGACCAGGATTCCTTTGCAATTCCACATGAATGTAATGTTTGTATATTAAGGCTTCAAGAATAGTTATTCTTAAGACGTGCGGGTCTACAGCACGTCTTTTGATTTTTAATGCTGTTTTCACATGATTGGTGCTCTCGAATCGAGGGTCTCGAGGACAAATCACACGGGCCACTAGAAAGATTCGTCTTTAATAGGGGGTCTTAGGGACAAATCACACGAGTCACTAGAAAGATTCGTCTTTAATAGGGGGTCTTAGGGACAAATCACACGAGTCACTAGAAAAATTCGTCTTTAATAGGGGGTCTTAAGGACAAATCGCACGAGGCACTAGAAAGATTCGTCTCTAATAGGGGGTCTTAAGGACAAATCACATGAGCCTCTAGGAGGATTCGTCCTTAACCGATGAGCATGAGGCATATGTGAAGCATGGACCCTTCATTTGGCACGTAAATCGGGGATTTCGCATGTGAACATGAAATTTGGCACGTAGTCTATATATCGGCACATAAATCCAGTAACTGACTATTTTATGCTACTATTTTATCTGAAGAAAAAATTTTTTTTAAAACTGTAGGGGTTTGTAAATATCATCTCGTCTATTAAGGTAAAGGTCAGATAGAAAGGGGGAGAGAGCGATTAGTGATTCAGTATTAATACAAAATGTAATGGATGGCAGTGACCATGCCTTTCGCCTTTTGGTTGAAAAGTACCGCAATGATGTGTTCCGGACCGTCTTTGCTGTTCTTCGTGATCAAAAGGAAGCAGAAGATGCCGCTCAGGAAGTATTTATGAAAATATATTCCTCTCTCTCCCAATATGAAAATCAAGGCTTTAAGACTTGGATGACCAGAATAGCCGTTAATCATGCCATCGATATAAAGAGAAAGCAAGCACGAAGAAAAGAAGAAGTGATGGAGGCTTTGGAGCAAGAGGCACTTGGCACTCCAAAGGATGGTGTTGAGAAAGAACTGATTGTTAAGGAAAGGGTAAGGTTAGTAAGAAAAAGACTTGATGAGCTTCCCGAGAATTATCGAGATGTCATCTATGGTTTCTATATAGCGGAAAAAAGTTATCAGCAGATGGCGGATGAACAAAATGTACAGGTGAAAACAATTGAAACAAAGCTATACAGGGCACGGGTTTGGATGAAAAAGAATTGGAAGGAGGGAGATTTTTCATGAAGCATTACAGTTATGATGAGTGGTTGAGCTATGTGAAAGGCGAAATTAGCGTCAAGACCCGAGAGGAATTTGAAAGTCATTTATATACATGCGACCAATGTCTAGAGGATTATTTACAAGCTGTCTCAGAACATGAATCATCACTTCCATTTCTTTCAAATGAGACCGAATTTACGGACCTGGTGATGACTGAGATGTCTAAACAAAAAGAGTTCACAGAGATACAGCCGGCCTTGAAACAGCCGGTAAAAACGAAAAAGCCATTCTTCCAACAGGCATCTTTCCACTATTTAATTGCAGCTGCTGCAACACTATTGCTTACTTTTTCAGGGGTGTTTCAATCACTTGCCACATACGCAAGTGCTGTAGAGGCTCATCAACATAGTAAGGAGAAAAAGCTTACAGTGACAGAAGGCGTTATTGACAAAACATTTGCATGGATGGACTCACTAGAAAAAAAGGAGGCAAATAAGAAATGAAAAGTTCAACCAAAGCGTTAACCCTATCGCTTTTCCCAGGCCTCGGTCATATGTATTACGGCAACATGGTTCGGGGTGTGTTTTATTTAATGTCTGTGGTCGGTTTAGCATTCATTACCGTCATTGGGCTAGCTACCAACAATAATGAAGTAGCTGTACTATGCTTTATGGTGGGTATCTTCATTTATTTAGTTAGTTTTATTGATCTGGGCCTAAAAATTTCGAAACAGAAGAGGGCATTGGCAGCAGCTAATCCTGATGTCCCTTCCGCACAGGCTACACAAGACTCAGAGCGATTTTATACAATTGTGCTATCGTTTGTCCCTGGATTAGGTCACTTTCAGCTGGGACTGATGAACCGAGGACTCACCTTGTTAGCAGCATTTTTAGGCCTTGGTGTTATGGTGATTTTCATAACGGCTCTTAGCAGCCGTTCAGAGTTTCTTGTTTTCTTAGCAGGTTTGCCAATCATCTGGGTGTATGGTTTTTTTGATTCCGTTCAGCAATTAAACAAGAAACAAAGTGGCGAGGAACTGATAGACCGAACCATTTTCGAAGACTTTGAAACACGTAGAGAAGATGGAAAAAAGAGCAAATCTATTGCCACCTTTCTTTCAATTTTCCCGGGTGCAGGGCACCTTTATCTCGGTTTACAAAAACGCGGTATTCAGTTAATGGCGGCCTTCCTGTTTTCAATCTATATATTAGATATTTTACGTCTTGGTATTTTCTTGTTCTTAATACCGATAATCTGGTTTTATAGCTTTTTTGACGCAACGCAAAAGGTTTCCAGATACGGTGAGGAAGAGATTGAGGATGTTCCGATTATTTCTTACTTAATTAATCATCAAAAGTGGGTTGGAATTGGTCTAGTCGTGCTGGGGGTTTATTACCTATTTATGAATGTGGTCATTCCTGTGTTTGCCCCGATGCTTTCAAATATCATTCAAATCGATTTAATGTACTGGGTACAAAGTTATTTTCAAACGGGGATTGTTTGTGTGCTGCTAATTGGCGGCGGCATTAAGCTTTTATCAGGCAGCAAGCATAAAAGGGAGGAAAAGAGATCATGAAACGGTGGAAAAACACACTAGCAGGAGTACTCTTAATCGGTGCAGGAATTGGGATCATTTTTAGAAAAGGAAAGGAGGAACAGGTATGAGAACTTGGCGTGTTGGTACGTTTTCGATGGGGGCCTCACTCGTTTTACTTGGCCTCTTCCTTTTCCTCTCACGCTTTTTAGGATTGGATCTAGTTCATGTGATGTCGGCTTGGTGGCCAATTTTGTTAATCGTTCTTGGGATTGAAATTCTCCTCTACTTATTTTTCTCGAGGCAAGAGAAGCCCCTTTTAAAATATGACTTTGTCAGTATCCTCTTTGTTGGATTGCTAGGTATGGTAGGGATACTGTTTGCGACCCTTAGTGCAACAGGAGTTATGGGAAAAGTGGAGGAAGTGGTTGCAAGGGAAGAGATGTCTTTTGAACTGCCTGACTTTTCTCACCAGTTGGATGACAGCATAAAACGTGTTGTCTTAAGAACCGTAGGTTACCAAACAACTATTGAAGCAACGGATGAAAAAGAAGTGTCAATGTTTGGAACGTACCGAACACAGACAACGAAAAAGAAAAAGCTCCTAACAACTGCGGATGAATATGTGCATGCAAACAAAAAGGGGGATACTCTATTTATAAATGTAAAGACACTTCCGAATGAAGTGGGACCGTTTTATAGTCATCAAGAAGTTGCCTCAACCATTCTTATCTCAAAAGGTGTCAAACTTGAGGTAATTGGAAACGGAAATGAGATTACGTTAAACACAAGGAATCTTGAGAATAACTGGAGTATAAATGGTGCCTCTTCACTAAATATAAAGGTTGTTGAAGATGGCAATTTGAATATTGCAGCACTTGGAATAACTGAAGCAAATGGTAAGGATGGAGCATGGAAGATAACTGAAAAAGTGAACCCGGATGTTGAAGGAGTAGAAAAAGACGCTGTATACCAATCAGGTGAGGGCACGTATGATATTACTATCACCAATACTCCTTATGTTAGTTTAAATTCGAATTAGTTCACATCTTATTTTTTTGCAAAAAAATAAAAAAAGGGTATGATAGTAGTCGGCAGAGTTATGGACAGACTAATATTTGTTGCTTGGGTTAATAATTGTAAGCCAAGGGCTAAATTGGTAGAATATAGAAAAGGTCCGACAGATGCCATTTATTGATTATAAAAAATAGGATGATGAATATGAAACGAGCACGATTAATATATAATCCTACTTCAGGGCGGGAAATCCTTAAGCGCCATCTGGCAGAAATACTAGAGAAACTCGAGATTGCCGGGTATGAGGCCTCTTGCCATGCGACGACGGGTGCGGGTGATGCAACAGCAGCCGCTCGGATAGCCGTCGAACGACAATATGATGTTGTTATTGCTGCTGGAGGTGACGGTACCATAAATGAAGTCGTCAACGGACTTGCTGAGCAGGAGTTCCGGCCAAAATTAGGAATTATTCCAGCGGGCACAACGAATGATTTTGCAAGAGCTCTCCATATACCCAGAGATATTGGTGCAGCGGTCGATATTATCACCAAAGGTGAACTGATTCCGGTGGATATTGGCCGAATTAATGACCGTTATTTTATTAATATCGCTGGTGGCGGCAGAATCACGGAGCTTACATACGAGGTTCCAAGTAAACTTAAGACGATGCTTGGGCAACTTGCTTACTATTTAAAAGGGATGGAAATGCTTCCTTCCATTAAAGCTTCAGATATAACTATTGAGTATGATGGCAAGCTTTTTGAAGGGGAAGCGATGTTATTCCTTGTAGGACTGACCAATTCTATCGGAGGATTTGAAAAGATTGCTCCAGATTCATCGATTAATGATGGTCTATTTTCATTGCTTATCTTGAAAAAAATTAATTTGGCAGAGTTTATTCGAGTTGCAACATTGGCCATCCGCGGTGAGCATGTAAATGATCCTAATGTCATTTATGCAAAAGCGAGCCGGATCAAAGTACATTCTAATGAAAAGGTACAATTGAATCTTGATGGTGAATTCGGTGGCTTGCTGCCCGCAGAGTTCGCCAACTTGTACAGGCATTTAGAGGTATTTGTCCCACTCGATGACATAAGACCACTGGATAAACCAACAGATTGGATACCGGGTCAGAGATATAGCTAAAAAAAGTCCGTTCCGATGAGGAATGGGCTTTTCTTTTTTTAAAAGGCATATTCTACTTTTTACACACTCGATGTAAGTAATCCTGATTTTTAAAATCCTACTTTTTGTCTATAATCAGCTAGTACATAAGTTACTTACATATTAAACCTAGGCTTGTTACTATTTAATGGTAATTACTAAATATTCTGTTTTCTTTAAAATGAAACCCGTTTCATAAAAAAGCAAAAAATACTACCCTAGAACTTTAGCTGGTGTCTGAGCAGTTAAGTTACTCACAACATATTTAAGGAGGTGTATGCCAAGAGCTAAATAAATGTATGCCAATTTGTTTTGTTTTCTTCATTTTGTATTTATTTTTATGAAACCGATTTCATTGTAGAAGAAGGATCAAATGTTTTTCGAACAATTCACTCTAAGAGTTTTTGAAAAAATTTACAATAAGACAGGAGGTTTATTATGCTTCGAAAATTTACTAAACTCGGGATAGGCATTCTTCTTCTCAGTTCTACCCTTATTACTGGAGGAGCTTCTGCCATTACTAATACACCAGTAGCAGACCGTGAGCCAATGAACACGCAAGTAAAATCCATTGATGGAACAAATGTTTTATACCAATATGGTGAACCAGTCCCATCGTTTGATACTTGGACACAAGAAGAGCCGAGTAGAAACTACTTATCACTTGATGGGAAATGGAAATTTGCTATGGACCCCAATAGCCAAGGGATGACTGAAAAATGGTACCAAAAAGATTATGATGATTCAAATTGGCAGCAAGAAAAGGTGCCAGGCAGCTGGGATCTTTATGATACACCTGGGTTTGGTACATACGATGGTTCGAATTTTGGTGAAGGAACGGCATTTTACGATGGTGATGCCTGGTTCAGGACACATTTTTCACCTGATGCCAGTTGGAAAAATCAATTCGTAAAACTTAATTTTCTCGGCGTTAACTATCGTGCATGGGTTTATGTGAATGGTCATTTTGTAGGCGAACATGAAGGTGGAAATACCCCTTTTGCGCTTAATGTTAGTGAGTATTTACAACCTGGGAAAGATAATGTGATTGCGGTTCGAGTACATCGCAGAGCAGACTTTGATTCTTATACAAGTCCGGATGCGAAGCCTGTTACAAATGACGTGGAACTGCCATACAAACCTGTAGACTACTGGCGATATGCAGGAATTACACGAAGCGTCTATTTGGAAGCAACATCAAATGTCAATGTTAGTAAAATCCTTACTGCAACTGGTGATCATACTTTAACAACAAAAGTGGTTGTATACAATCATGGAGACAAAAAAGTAGATCGTCAACTAGTTGTAGATCCAGGTGAACAAACTGGTGGAAAGCCTAAGTCACAGGAGATAGAATTAAATCCAGGCGAAGTAAAAGTGGTCTCAATGGATTTTGATATTAAGAGTGCAAGCTATTGGACACCGGAATCCCCTACTCTATATGAAGTAACCGCAACTCTTTATAAGGGAAAAGGTGAAGGTCAAGTTTCACAGAATGGAATTGGCTCTGTTGATGACAGCCTTTCAACAACTTATGGTATGCGAACAATTGCTACAGAGGGTAGTAAATTAACCTTAAATGGAGAACAGGTATTTTTAAAAGGTCTTAACTGGCATGAGGAAACAGCTGCAAACGGCAAATCTATGACAATTGATGAGTATGATACAGAGTTGAATCATGTTCTGAATGTAAATGCAAACTTTATTCGTAACAGTCACTACAACCGTCACCCATATGTATATGATTTTGCTGATAAGCATGGATTAATGGTATTGGATGATGTTGATAATATGTGGCTTGATACGAAGCAAGAGGCGTTACAAACAAACTCATACGGTCTTTCAAGGTCACTAGTATTAAGTATGGCTTGGAATCAAATTAACCGCCCTTCTGTAATCATGTGGTCATTACAAAATGAGTCTCAAATTTGGGATGATCAGCAAGTTTACCGTGACTGGCTTTCAGATATGAAGAGTGCTGTCAAAAGTGTGGATATCCAAAACCGTCCTGTCACATGGGCTTCTGGAAGCAGTTGGGACCCAGCCTACGACTTGGCAGATGTCATCGGTTTAAATGAATATTTCGGTTATTTCTATATGAAGGATGAGGACCTAGGGACAACTCTAGATGCAGTTCATAGAAACCATCCTAATAAACCGATACTAATTACGGAAAATGGAACGTGGGCCTATGCAGAAGAGGAACTCAAACATGGAGAACCTACAACGTCCGGGACCGAAGAATGGCAATCTGCTAAATTCCTAAATCACTGGAACCAGGTAACAGATTCCAACCGTCTAGACTATATGGCCGGATATACGTTCTGGGTGTTAAAAGATTATAAACAAAGGTTAGGCTATAACCAACAGATAAACGGAATTTCTACCATGGGATTAATGCGATTCGACAACGAAGAACCACGCTTGGTATATGAAACCTTTAGAAACGCAGCAAATCCAATTAAATAAGAGTTTTTGTACCTCAAAAAGGTAAGCACAATTTTTATTGTGTTTACCTTTTTTAATATTCACCCCTGTGGGTTCTTCACACAGCTGTAGACACTACAATCGTGGTTTTAATCGTGGTTTATAAAGAAGCAGTTGCTTCCTTTAATCAAAAGGGACATGAATGGGCATTAGGGCACTTTGAACAATCACTTGGAGCGCTGGTTAAATAGTTTTTATAATGGTAAAATTATTTAATATGTTGAAAAAGTAGTTGTTCGGAGGGTTAGGATGAAAAACATTTATCAGGATGATAGCTTAGCACTGCATACTGATCTATATCAGATCAATATGGTAGAAACGTATTGGAGAGACGGCAAATATAATAAACGCGCAGTGTTCGAACTGTTTTTCCGAAAGCTCCCTTTTGGGAATGGATATGCGGTATTCGCTGGTTTGGAAAAAGTCATTCAGTTTATCCAGGGCTTCCGCTTTTCAGAAGACGATCTGGAGTATTTAAAAAATGAAGTAGGCTATCAGGATGATTTTTTAGAATACTTAAGGGACTTGCGCTTTACAGGTACCATTCGCTGTATGAAAGAAGGCGAGCTTGTATTTGGAAATGAGCCAATTTTAAGCGTAGATGCCCCGCTATGTGAAGCTCAGTTGATTGAAACGGCACTATTGAACATCATTAATTATCAAACCTTAATTGCGACAAAGGCTTCTCGTATTAAGCAGGTGCTTGGAAGTGAAATTGCAATGGAGTTCGGTACTCGCCGAGCGCAAGAAATGGACGCGGCTATTTGGGGGACCAGAGCTGCATACCTAGCCGGTTTTGATGGAACAAGTAATGTTCGAGCAGGTAAATTATTTCAAATTCCTGTTTCTGGTACACATGCTCATTCGATGGTTCAAGCTTATAAAGACGAATATATCGCATTTAAAAAATATGCTGAGTCACATAAGGATTGTGTCTTTTTGGTTGATACATATGATACCCTTCGTTTGGGTGTTCCAAATGCGATTAAAGTCGCCAAGGAGATGGGCGATACTATTAATTTCATAGGAATCCGTTTAGACAGCGGTGACCTTGCCTATCTTTCAAAGGAAGCACGTAAAATGCTCGATGAGGCCGGGTTTAAGGATGCAAAAATATTTGCTTCAAGTGATCTCGATGAATACACCATTCTCAATTTGAAAGCACAGGGTGCCAAAATTGACAGCTGGGGAATAGGAACGAAGCTTATTACCGCTTACGAGCAGGCAGCACTAGGAGCTGTTTATAAAATTGTTTCCATCGAAGACGAGAACGGCAAAATGGAGGATACGATTAAAATCTCTTCCAATCCGGTAAAAGTAACGACTCCGGGGATTAAGAAAATTTACCGTATTATCAATAATAAGAATAACCATGCTGAAGGGGACTACATTGCGCTCGAGGATGAAAAATTGCCGGAGAAGCGCTTGAGAATGTTCCACCCAACGCATACCTATATGAATAAGATCGTGACAAATTTTTCGGCAAAAGAGCTTCATGAAGTTATTTTTTCAAATGGAAAGCTTGTCTATGAGATGCCATGCCTGGAAGAATCGCGTGAATATGTAAAACAAAATCTTGCTGCTCTCTGGGATGAGTATAAACGTACAATGAATCCTGAGGAATATCCGGTCGACCTTAGCCAAAAATGCTGGGATAACAAGATGAGGAATATTGAAGAAGTAAAAGAGAAAGTGGCTGAAATGAAGGCAGAATAGATAGTTTAAGGCACCCATTATTAAAGGGTGTCTTTTTTGTATGAAAAAAAGAAAGTTCGCTGAATTATCGTAGCCCGCGGAAAAACTCTAAGAGTTAGTGGAGTTATTCTCGATTCTCGCCGAATAAATTGGAAATCCCGCGGGATTATGGCTAAAACCCACGGGACCATCTCAGTTTATTTTTGTTTAAAGAAATCCATGAAAGCATGGTAAATTTCTATGCCTTGAAAGGTTAGCATACCAGCTGCAGTTAATGAAAAAATACCAATCATCACAAAACGAATCCACATCATTTATTCCTCCCCTTTGTAAGTTTTAACTTATAAATTTAGGGGAGAGGATTACATAATTAGATTGATGAAAAACCGGGATTAGAAAAATCGAGTTCCTGGTATGGTTATCAGAAAAGATTCTGTGAAGGGTGACTACGATCAATGAGATTAGGGTAAGAACTTCGATAAAGTCAAAATGAAATAAATGTTTCTCTTCTTCGTCCGTTTGTGATTTCATATTCCAATCATCTATCAATAACACAGCTTTATTAGAATGATGTGATTGAATGAATAAGTTGGAAGTATGAAGAACGGAAAAGGATATGAAGGCAAGCAGCAATGCGATGGGAAGAAAATATACCTTCTTTATCGTAACCACCTCCTTCCGGGATGTTATAATTATAAACACTTTTGTTATATTGTTAAATAAAAATGCTCCGACATTTTATGCAGGTAGTAGAACGGTATACAATCAATTTATGACTGATTTCGCAATTAGACTGGGTTTATGATACAATCTTGCTAGTCAAATCGGAGTAAAGGAAGTAAATAATGAAGAAGACAATACCGGTTAAAAAAAATGATTATATAGATGTGGTATTTGAAGATTTAGCTCACGATGGTGCAGGGGTAGCAAAGGTGGAAGGCTTTCCGTTGTTCATACCAAACGGACTGCCTGGCGAAAAGGCGCAGGTTAAAGTGATTAAAGTGAACAAGGGATACGGCTTCGGGCGTTTGATTGAAATTTATGAAAAAAGCCCATACCGCGTAGAAGTTCCTAATAGTGAGATTCATAAATATGGCGGCTGTCAGCTGGAGCACATCAGCTATGAAGGACAGCTGAAATATAAAGAGAACCAAGTGCGTCAGGTGCTGACAAGGATCGGAAAACTTGAGGACGTAATTGTCCACCCAATCTTAGGGATGGACAACCCATGGCATTACCGAAATAAAGCTCAGGTACCTGTTGGTGAAAAGGATGGAAAGTTGATTGCTGGGTTTTTCAAGCCTAGAAGCCATGAAATTGTAGATACTGATGAAAGTTTGATACAACTTCCTGAAATAAACGAAGCTGTTCAGGCAGTGAAGGAAATATGCAGTGGGCTAGGGATATCAGCTTATCAAGAAGAGTCACATAAAGGTGTTCTGCGACACATTATGGCTCGTTATGGACAACAAACAGGGGAACTAATGGTGGTGCTTGTTACCAGAACCACGGATATTCCAAAC
The DNA here is from genome assembly GCF_030817595.1 of Neobacillus niacini. Lineage (GTDB taxonomy): Bacteria > Bacillota > Bacilli > Bacillales > Cytobacillaceae > Neobacillus > Neobacillus niacini_G. Next base: position 4,090,810 of record NZ_JAUSZN010000001.1, on the reverse strand, counting down.
AAAGACAAACTAGTTGAGGAAATTGTTGCTCGTCTTCCGAAGGTTAAGTCGATTGTACATAACGTTAATTCAAGGCGTACAAATGTAATCCTCGGCGAAAAAACAGCCGTCCTTTGGGGTAATGAAGTCATCTATGACACGATTGGTGATGTGAAATTTGCCATTTCTGCTCTATCTTTTTATCAGGTAAATCCTGTTCAAACGAAGGTTCTTTATGAAAAGGCACTTGAGTATGCGGGGTTAAGTGGGGAAGAGTCAGTCATTGATGCCTACTGTGGTATCGGAACGATATCCTTATTTTTAGCCCAAAAGGCAAAGAAGGTATTCGGAGTAGAAGTTGTTCCAGAGGCGATTGAGGATGCAAAACGAAATGCAGAGCTTAATGGAATGACGAATGTGGAGTTTGCAGCAGGGGAAGCAGAGGTTGTGATTCCTAAGTGGTATAAAGAAGGGAATTCAGCTGATGTGCTCGTCGTGGACCCGCCGCGGAAGGGCTGTGATGAGACATTTTTGCAAACGATTATTGACATGAAACCGAAAAAGGTGGTTTATGTATCCTGTAACCCAGCTACCTTGGCTCGGGATTTGAGGATCTTAGAAGATGGTGGGTATAAAACTGTGGAAGTGCAACCTGTGGATATGTTTCCGCAGACGACACACGTGGAGTGCGTGTCGCAGTTAGTGTTGAAATAGTCTGCGATCACCATTCAAGCCATTGTGAGGCAGTGGCAAAGGTAGTTTTGAAAGAAGAAGCAGAAGCCTGATAGGTTTCTGTTTTTTGGTTTTTGAGAGCAGAAGGTGAATTAGGTAAAAATTGTAGAATTAATTTATCATGTAATAAGCATCTCTGGAAATATAGACACTTATTACATGAAAGATCGATTTAGCGTGTTATGGATCATCTTGGTCTAGTTATGACTAAGTTATTCTATTTACTGATGACATATTACAAATCAAATCTCTTAAGAGAGAATAAAGAAATATCAAAACTACTTTTCCCTTTTTGCGCCAGTTGGCCGAGCACTTCTCCCATAACGCTTCCAAACTTAAAGCCATGGCCGGAAAAACCGCATGCAATGATGATATTTTCATGTTCAGGGTGATAATCAATGATAAAGTGATTGTCACTTGAGATGGTATATAAGCATGTTTTTCCTTGTTTTAATTCTCCATTTGCTTTAGGCATATAGGTTCGGAGGAAGAATCTTAGTTCCTCTTCATCTGTTTCGTATTGACCAAAGTTCTGTTTGTGTTGGTTAGGATCAATAGCTTGACCTCCATCTGATCTTCCTATCTTAAGGCCTGCTCCATCTTTGCAAGGAAATCCATAACACATATTCGTATCGTCCTCTAAGTAAAAAGAGGGGAAGTTGGCGATATCGTAAAGGTCTGCAGGGGCGTCAAACCAGCCGAAGGCTTTACGGGTTGGCTGAATAGGGAGATTTAAGTCTGGTAATAGTTTGGCTACCCATGCCCCTGCTGTAACAATCACTTTTTTCGCATAATAAACCTGGTTTTCAGTTGAGATTTTTATATTGTCCATATCTTCCATCTCAATTTGCTGTACGGGTGTATTTGTAACAAGTTTTGCTCCATTATTAATGGCGATTTCTTTATAAGCTTTAATGGCATTCTCACTATAGATGAGGCCTGACTCTGACTCAAAACAACCAATAAAATGATCTGGTACGGAAAAACCAGGCCATCTTTCTTTTATTTCTTTGCTATTTAGGATATCTAATGGCAAATCATATTTATTAGCAGCCTCAATCGTTTCTTGAAGAAAGGAAGAGTCTTTTGGACCTAATCCAAGAACACCGGTTTTTTCAAAGATTTTATAGGTGGTGTGCTGTTCTAATTCCTCCCATAATTGTTGTGCACGTTTTACTAATGTTACATACTGTCTGCCTTCACCATAAGCATGTCGAATCATACGGGTATCTCCGTGATGGCTTCCATGATGATGTGGTGGGTCGAAAGCATCGATTAACACAGTATTTACTTTCTGTTGAGCTAAAAAGGCACCGGCAGCTATTCCCATTGTACCAGCACCAATAATTGCTACATCAAAATAGGCTTCTTCTTTCAAGTTCATTTCTCCCATCTTTTTATCCTGAATTCTCATAATCTATAAGATTTAGTGTGTTTACACTAAAATCAGATCATTTAGTGAATTGTACATAGTAAAAAAGTAGTTGACAATAGTATTAATATTAAATATTATCATAATATACAAAAAACAACATAAAAAACGAATAACTTATCACGAGAGACCGAGGGACAGGCCCAACGACGTCCAGCAACCATCATTCGATGAAGGATGAAAGGTGCTAAATCCTGCAGAGTGTTTCATTCTGAGAGATAAGGTTTAGATGAAAAGCCTCTTTCTGATTGGAAGAGGCTTTTTTATTTTATTGTTCTGTTTTCGTTTTAGTGATTTGAATTGGATATAAGTAATGACTTAGATTCTCATTCAATAATAATAATTAATTTATTTTAAAGGAGATAGTAAAATGAAAAAGAAATCTAGGTTATTGTTATCAAGTATTGCACTAGTAGGTTTGGTTGGTATATTAAATGGTTGTTCCTCTAAAGAAACAACGACAGCAGATGGAACGGAGGAAAAGGTTATTTTAGTTGGAACTCAAAATGATTATCCTCCTTTCGCTTATGCGGATGAAAGTAATGAACTTATCGGATATGATATCGACGTTATAAAAGAAATTGATGAAAGATTAGAGGGGTATACCTTTGATTTTGTTGCTACTCCATGGGACAGTATGTTTCTTGCACTAGAATCAAATAAAATTCAGGCAGTTGCCGACCAGGTGGCGAAAACATCTGAACGTGAAGAGAAGTACTTGTTTACAGACGAATCTTATTTTGCTGCAGAAACCGTTATTGTTGTGAAATCAGGTCGAACAGATATTCAAACAGTAGAAGATTTAGAGGGGAAAAAAGTTGGAGCTTTAGCTGGTGATTCTTATACATTATTACTTGAACAACATAATAAAAAAGCAGAAAATGATATTATTTTAAAATATAGCGAAAGTGGAACCCCTTCAGAAATTTTACAAGATGTACAAAATGGACGTGTGGATGCCTATGTAAATGACCCAATTATGATTCATTCTGTTATAGAAAAATATAATTTAGATTTAGAAGTTGTAGGACAGCCTATCGTAAATGATAAGATTGGGATTGTTTTTAAAGATGGAAAGCAGGGAGAAGAGTTAAAAGGATTAATTGATCCTATTCTAAAGGAACTCAAAGAAGACGGTACATTAGCTGACCTGTCAGTCAAATGGACGGGTGGAGAATACGTCCCTGAATAAGGCTGGAAAGGGAGGAAGAAATGGAAAATTTATTGGATATTCATTTTTTAATAGAAAGCTTTCCTGCGATAGTTACAAGATTACCTATTACAATTGGAATTGCCGTGGGTTCGTTGATTATTAGTTTATTTATTGGGCTTACTACAGCACTGATAAAAATTTATCGAGTACCCGTATTAAAGACAATCTCTTCTTTTTATGTCTCCTTTGTTAGAGGAACCCCTCTCTTAGTGCAGATATATCTTGTGTTTTATGGAATACCAAAAGTGATTTACTTTTTTCAAACTGAATATGGATGGCTTCTGAATATTGATGTAAATATCATTGCACCGGAAGTATATGCTTTATTAGCCTTTTCAATTAATTTAGGTGCTTATTTGTCTGAAACGATACGATCAGCAATTGAATCTGTTGATCGTGGTCAGTTTGAGGCAGCTAAAGCTATAGGTTTGAGTCCCACTCAAATGATGCTGAAAATTATTTTCCCGCAGGCTTTATCGGTAGCCATACCTAATTTAGGTAACATGTTTATAAGTACAATTAAAGATACTTCTCTAGTCTTTATTATTGGAGTTATTGATATCATGGGACAAGCCAAAATTCTTGGTTCTCGAGGTTTAGCCTTTTTTGAAGTCTATATAGCAGTTTCTATTATTTATTGGATCATTTGTATTATAGTCGAGAGATTGCTAGTTATAGTAGAAAAGCGTGCCCGGAGATATGAAAGAGGGGTTGTCTCATGATTAAAGTGGAAAATCTCCATAAATATTTTGACCAACAGCATGTGTTAAAAGGGATAAATTTTTCCGTTAATAAAGGAGAGGTTGTTTCTATTTTAGGACCAAGTGGTTCAGGGAAATCAACCTTGTTACGCTGTATCAATTTCTTAGAACAACCTACAAATGGCATCGTTGAAATTAGTGGGAAGAGAGTAAATGTTGAATCCGCTAGAAAGGTAGATATTCAGTCTTTACGATTATCCACAGGAATGGTCTTTCAACAGTATAACTTATTTAAAAATTTAACAGTGTTACAGAATGTGATGATTGGCTTAACAAGTGTGAAGAATATAAGTTCGAATGAAGCGAAGAAGGTAAGTGCAGAAATCCTAGAAAAAGTTGGTCTTCAAGATAGATTGGAGCATTATCCAGTACAGCTATCGGGTGGACAACAACAAAGGGTTGGTATTGCTCGAGCACTGGCACTCAATCCAGAGGTTTTATTATTTGATGAGCCGACTTCATCGCTTGATCCAGAGTTAGTTGGGGAAGTGTTAACTGTTATAAAAGATGTAGCAAAGGAAGGCAATACCATGCTGATTGTCACACACGAGCTTAATTTTGCACGTGAAATTTCTGATCGAATTATCTTTATGGAAAATGGAATGATTCTTGAAGAAGGAACAGCAGAACAAATGTTTACAAATCCAAGTGTTGAAAGAACGAAGCAGTTTATAAGTAAAGTATTAAAAAAGTAGGCTATTTTACTAGGAAGAAGGATAAGTAAAATGAATCCGATAGAACAGATCTTAGATAATTATCCAATTATGATTATCGATGGAGCAATGGCTACAGAGCTTGAGAATTATGGGTGTAATCTAAATGACCGTTTATGGTCAGCAAAGATATTAATGGAAAATCAAGAGCTGATCAAGCAGGTTCATTTAGATTATTTTAAAGCGGGTGCAGATTGTGCCATAACAGCTAGTTATCAAGCTACTATTGAAGGTTATAAGGAAAGAGGGCTATCTGAAAAAGAGGCCACTGATTTAATTAAAAAGTCTGTTCAACTTGCTATTAATGCACGTGATGAATTTTGGGATAAGACCGAAAATCAGAAGAACAGACCTAAACCAATAGTGGCTGCATCAGTCGGTCCATATGGTGCTTTTCTTGCGGATGGTTCTGAATATCGTGGGGATTATGTATTAAATGAGGATGAACTAGTTTCTTTTCATAGAGAGAGAATTAGAATACTAGTTGAAGCTGGTGCTGATATCCTAGCGTGTGAAACCATTCCATGTCTGATAGAGGCTAAAGCAATAACAAGGGTGATAAGAGAATTCCCAGAAATCTACGCTTGGATTAGTTTTAGTGCAAAAGATGAGCTTCATATTAGTAATGGAGAAAAAATGTCTGATTGTGTGATGTGGCTAGAAGGGGAGAAGCAAATAGCTGCCATTGGTATTAATTGCTCATCACCAGATTTTATTGATTCATTAATTAAAGAAATAAAAGGAAAAACTTCTAAACCAATTATTGTTTATCCAAATTCAGGTGAAGAATATGATGCTACGAATAAAAAATGGAATGAAGGAGCTTCTTCTAAACAATTTACCATTTGCACTCAACGCTGGTACGAAGCGGGAGCAAAAATAATAGGTGGGTGTTGTAGGACGAAACCTGAAGATATAAAAGCTATTAATGATTGGGCACGTAAGTAGCTTTAACTTACGGGCGGCATGAGGTAATTACCACTAAATAATCTTTAAGCACTTTCCTTAAGCAAAGGGAAAGTGCTTTTTCTATGTTTCTCAATTATTTTTAAGGAAAGCATGGGGACGGTTTTCTTGCACTTTAATTTTCATTGTTCACCAACAGGTAACAGATAAGTTTGTTAATCTTTATAAGAGTATGGCGTACTTTACGACTCACTCTATGTCGTTGGTGGACATACAGTAATATTAATGTGTGATTAAATTAGGCTCAGTCTTATTAGGACTGGGCCTTTAATCTGGGGGAAGAAAACAAGAAGGAAGTAAATCGATGAATCATAAAAAAATATTTATAATTAATGTAAACTTTTCTCAACGTAATCCGTCTTGTAGACGGGAGGACGATAATGGATGGAATTAAAAAGAATCATGAACTCAATGTAGAACTTAATATTGTGTATAGATACTTACTTAAGTTTGGCATTCCAAAGATGGATGCGGAGGATGCGGTTCATGAAGCTTTGAAGGGAATTAAAGAAAATACCCAAGCGACAAACGGAAAAGTCCGTTTAAATGGAGCCGTTGTAACAGGTAAGCACCAGTTGAACTTAAACGATTTCAAGAACTTGACTTCATCCGAGCATCTTTCCTTGGCGCTACAATCGATAAATATTAATTGTAAATTAATAATGGTTGAACCTGTTAGCCAGTATTAAAAGTGAGGCGGCTGAGAGTGGTAAACTACAAGAATTCTAAAAAGCAACCTCATCCTTTATCCAAAAGTCTGGTTAAGGATAGAGGTTGCTTTTGCTTTCCATGATAATCTATTAATATATTGATACTTTTTGGTGATTTGTTTTTGAGAAAATACCATTAACAGTCAATAGGTTCGACTTCACTTTTATCAAAAGCCAAATCTTTTCCTCGACAATAAATTTACTCAAAAAAACTAATAGTTCGTTTTTTAAATGGGTTCAGAGTATTGTTAATCAAACGTTTAATTAGTGAAATGGATGTGAACTAAACGTTTAATTAGAATAGTTGTACAGCCTGTCAATATAGTGTTTGGCCCTTCTTCGCGGGAAGAATTTTGTCGAATAGCTGACTAAGTATTAAAGGGTGAAGGATTTCTTGATGGGTCCCATTCTTACCCGGTTTTATAAAAAGTTAAGTATTATATGAATCGTTTTTAGTGTCTATTTTATCTAATATTGGAAGACGGAAAAGGAGGTGCCACAATGGAATCTAGGTTGAACTTAATATCCAAAGCTAAAAAAGGGGATATAAATGCATTTCAGGCATTAATACATATTGAGAAGGAAAAATTGTACAAGATGGCATTTGTGTATATGCGGAATGAAGATGATGCATTAGAAGTGTTTCAAGAAACGATTTATAAAACTTTTGAATCGCTGTCAAAACTAAAAAATGACGAATATTTCTCCACATGGATGACGCGTATTTTGATTAATTCAGCGATTGATTCGTTAAGAAAGAAAAAGAGAGTAGTTCCAATCAATCAAGAAGTGCTGGAAAACGCTAGTGATACCTCATCTTTCAATTCTGATGTACAAATTGACCTTCTTAAAGCAATGGAAGAAATTGAGGAAAAATATAAAACGGTATTACTGTTAAGGTATTATCAAGATTATACGGTTAAACAGATCGCCTCGATGCTTAAATGTCCAGAGGGAACGGTGAAAACGAATATCCGGCGCGGGTTAGACAAACTTAAGGAGAAAATGAAGGGGGTTTACAGTGATGACAGACAAAATTCCATCGTTTAAGGAAGACATTGACATGATTCATGTTCCGACTGATAAGCTTAATACGATTATATCGAACTTTTCATTGGACTCTGATTCAAGAAAACAGCAGGTCAAGCGTAAAAGGAATCGTATTTTAATCGCCGCTGCCTGCTTATTGATTGGCATACCGACGACCGCCTTAGGTGCAGTAAAAGCCTATGATATGATTGTACAAAAACAAAATTATGAAGTGAATATTTCAGTGGCAAATAAGATTTTCAAAAAGAGAGACAGTTGGTATAAGATGAAAGTCGGCTATTTACCAGAAAATATGGAAGCAAACGATAGGTTGGCTATGAAATATTCCTTTAAAGATAACTATGCAAATGGTGGGCTTTCATTCATTCTATGGAGATTAGGGGAAAATTCTGATTTTCAAACTTTGTATGCAAACGATTACGAAGAAAAGGAGATCAATGGTAGGAAAGCAGTGATTGTTAATAAAGATACTGGAAACAAAAATGTAATGTTTGATAGACAGGTCTTTCTCTTATTCGAAGAAGAGGGGATGATGTTAGAAAGTTATGTTGGAACTGATGTAAGTGATGAACAAATGATGAAAGTCATAGAGGGCATTTCACTTGAACCAACAACGGAGGAAAAGGCAACATACGCAGCGGATTATGATCCAGCCCTTTTTAGTAAAGCGAAGGAACCAACAGAATCTCGCGTTATTCCTTTGAAAAAAGACAGCAAACAACTATTTAAGGTAGGTCAAACGGTTCCTGTAACCATAGAAATGAATGGAACCGAAAGTAAACTTGAATATGAGATAGAAAAAGTTGAAGTTTTTGATTCAATCAAAGATTTTAAACAAGGGAACTTTAATCAATTGGGACTAGAAATACTAAGCGAGAATAAGGCTTTAGATCAAACCAATAAATTTTTACCGTACAAACGGGATGTATATAAAGTAGGAAATGGTAAAGATTCTGTTGACAAATTAGTAGAGTCGCAATTAGTTAATCTGAAATTTGTCTACTTGACAACCACAGTGAAAAATAATGGTAAACAGGCAACAGAAGAAATCTATATGCATCCGTCCTTACAAGTGCTTAACTTTGAAAAGAATGCATGGAACTATGCTGGAAAAGATGGAATCGCCGAAGATAGTATTATGACGGGCGAAGTTGATTATCTAGAACCTCACGGAGACGGAAAAGGCTTTTACAATATTGGCAGTATCCAACCTGGACAAACGATGGAGGTTAACCTAGGATATTTTGTAGATGATGATAAACTGGATTCAATCTTCCTTGATATTTTCCATTACAGTGGATTTGGTGACACTGAAAACATGAATGCGGAAGATCGTTGGTGGATTGATATTCGTCAATAATAAAAACAAGAAAAATGGAAAGAGTTGCTTATTTAGCAGATTTTTTAGTGCAATGAATCTTTTCAAACAATAGCCTCCAACTTGGAAAACACTCATTCTAACTTTAGTTTGGATGAGCTTTTTTAAGAAATCTAAAAGTATATTTTTTATAAAATTTTGGATGGTTAATAAAAAGGGGTACCCAAGTGAATTTTGATTCATTGGGTACCCCTTAATCTTTATTTAAAACACTTTCGTAGTCCAATCCTCACAATTCCAAATATCAGTCGCAATTTCACGATAGAAATCAGGTTCGTGTGATACCATCAAGATACTTCCGCGATATGCCTTTAAAGCACGCTTCAATTCTTCTTTTGCGTCAACATCCAAGTGATTGGTAGGTTCGTCGAGAATTAATAAGTTCGTTTCAGTGTTAATAATTTTACACAACCGAACTTTGGCTTTTTCGCCGCCAGAAAGGACTTCGACTTTACTCTCAATATGTTTCGTCGTTAACCCGCATTTTGCAAGAGCAGCTCGGACTTCAGCTTGATTCATACTTGGGAACGTGCTCCAAATCTCTTCAATACAAGTGTTGTAGTTAGACTGTTTAACTTCCTGCTCAAAGTAACCGACGTATTGATACTCACCACGTTCCACTTTACCTGAAATGGGATTAATCAACCCAAGAATACTTTTTAAAAGAGTAGACTTACCAATACCATTTGCACCCACGAATGCAATTTTTTGACCGCGTTCCATTTTTAAATTCAGAGGGCGAGAAAGTGGTTCATTGTAACCTATAACAAGATCTTCAGTCTCGAAAATCCAACGACTAGATGAACGAGCTTCCTTAAAGTTAAACTCAGGTTTCGGCTTCTCTTTCCCTAATTCAATAATTTCCATTTTGTCGAGCTTCTTTTGACGAGACATCGCCATATTACGTGTTGCCACACTTGCCTTGTTACGAGCAACGAAATCCTTCAAATTCGCAATTTCTTGTTGTTGACGTTTGTAAGCAGACTCTAGCTGCTGCTTCTTCATTTCATAAATATTAAGGAAGTTATCATAGTCACCAACATAGCGATTCAACTCTTGGTTTTCCATGTGGTAGATCAAATTAACAACATTGTTCAAGAATGGAATATCATGTGAAATCAAGATAAATGCATTCTCATATTCCTGCAGGTAGCGCTTCAACCATTCGATATGCTGTTCATCCAAATAGTTTGTAGGCTCATCAAGTAATAGGATTTCAGGCTTTTCAAGCAAAAGCTTAGCTAGTAAAACCTTCGTACGTTGCCCGCCGCTAAGATCATCTACATCTCGGTCGAGTCCAACATCGTCTAATCCTAGACCACGAGCAACTTCCTCCACTTTTGAATTAATTTGATAGAAATCATTACTATCTAACGTTTCTTGCAGCTCCCCAACTTCAGCAAGCAGTGCATCGATATCAGCACCTTCGTCACCCATTTTTGCATAAAGTTCATTGATCTCTGCTTCAGCATCGAATAGATATTGAAATGCAGTACTTAAAGCTTCACGCATCGTCGTACCTTTTTGAAGAACAGCATGCTGGTCTAAATATCCAACACGAACCTTTCGTGACCACTCTACTTTCCCCTCGTCGGGTTGCAGTTTCCCGGTAACAATATTCATGAAAGTAGACTTACCCTCACCATTTGCTCCAACTAGTCCAACGTGTTCGCCTTTTAAAAGTCGAAAAGACACATTATTAAAAATCGCACGATCACCGAAACCGTGGCTTAAATTTTGTACGTTTAATACGCTCATTTTTTTAACCCCTTATCTAATGTCACATGTAGATATCTTACTAGATTTTAGCTGCTTTTTCTATCTTGAATTTTTTGTAAAAAATGTAATTCGATTTTTTTGTCTAAATTGAAGTCTGCCCGGAAATAGGTTTGGTGGCTTGTTTAAAATATATTATAGGGAAAACTCTTACTAATAAAAAAGTTAACCTTTAAAAAGTAAAAGTTATCAGGGAGGAAAACTTATTATTATCACTTGAAAATGGTAAGATATTAGTGAAATTAAAATGGATAAACATTATCCCCCATTCTGAATTTATTATGGGGGATTATTTTTGAAAGAATATCGAAAGGTGGAAGGGCAATGAAACTTTATCGCTCAATTCTTGAATTAATTGGAAAAACTCCGATTGTAAAACTGAATAAATTACCTGACCCAACAGGAGGGGAAGTGTACATAAAACTAGAATCGTTTAACCCAGGAGGAAGTGTCAAAGACCGTGCTTCTATCAATATGATTGAACGTGCAGAAAAAGAGGGTAAATTAATTCCAGGAAAGAGTACCGTTATCGAGCCGACTTCTGGTAATACTGGGATTGGAATTGCTATGGTATGTGCTGTAAAAGGGTACCGGTGTATTATAACGATGCCTGATAACGCGACACTTGAACGTGTGAAGATTTTAAAAGCATATGGAGCGGAGGTTCATCTAACTCCAGCAAGTTTACGAATGCAAGGGGCTATAGATGAAGCAAACAGATTGGCTGAATCAATTTCTGATGTCTTTATTCCCATGCAATTTGAAAATACTGCAAATGCAGATGCACATCGTGAAACAACAGCAGTTGAAATTTTAGAAGCCTTTGAAGGGAGTTTGGATGCCCTTGTGTTGACAGCAGGAACAGGAGGAACCGTCACAGGTGTAGGGGAAGAACTGAAAAAGCATATTCCAAACTTAAAAATTTATGTAGTAGAACCGTTTGGATCCCCTGTGTTATCAGGTGGTGAGCCTGGTCCGCACAAAATCCCAGGAACTGGACCTGGTTTTATTCCTAAGATTTTAAACCGTACTATTTATGATGAAATATTGCTCATTAAGGATGAAGACGCCCAAGTAACGGCACGCCGACTTGCTGCAGAAGAAGGAATCTTTGTAGGTGCATCGGGGGCCTCTTCCGCGTATTTTGCAGTCGAGATAGCAAAGAATCTGCCATCATCAGCTAGAGTGCTTTGCTTAGCTCCAGACACGGGAGAACGTTATCTGTCCTCAGACTTATTTCTAGCTTGATTTTTTACAACTCATTCATGGATTCAAACTTCAAGAGAAGAAGGTAACTCCCTTGGTGGGTGTTGCCTTTTTTGATTGTTAGCGTTTAGCACGAGAATAGCAAAAAGAAGGAAGAGCGGTCACTTATAGGGTCGATGAGTGACGGAAAATAGCCAAAAGAAGAAAGAACGGTCACTTATAAAATTTATATAATATCTTCTTCCATTTCCTCATAAGTCATCCCAAAAGGTACACTGCCAGCTGTATATCCTGCAATAAATGCAAAAGTATCATCGTAATCTTCAAATTCATATTGTTCCTTAGCAATTCTGCGTTTTTCTTTCTTTCGTTCTTTTTCCTGTTTTCTTTTTTTGATTAGTTCTTTTGTATATTCCCTTTCTTGGGTACTAATTTGAGCCCCGACTAATTCCAATTCTTTCAAGGCATTTTTTAGGTTAAGGGCAAAGAATTTGGAATATGCTTTTATGATATGCTCACCATCATACTTTTCAAGCCAAGACTTTGCTTGCACCATTCGGACTTCTTTAGGTAATCCCCAAAATTGTTTCTTTTTACTTTTGCTTTTCTTTTTCTTACCCATAGCGAAGACCTCATTATTTTATTATCACGGTTATTTTAACATTTTTAATAAACTATCTAAATGATTCGGCTAATTAATTACGTCGGATAGCTGCAGGAGAATGGTCGTTTGTCTTTTAAAAAAAGTATTTATTTCCTCGACAATTATTGCATGGGAAATTAGCCGGGAACAGCCTCAAAGCTGGACTTTGCTTGATTAAATTAAACGTTTAATTAGTGAATTTCGTTTGCAAACAAGTAGAATTATAGCAATTGATGTAGAATTTAATATTTTAAAGGCGGTTCAAATCAAACGACTAATTAATAAATAATATCTAAGAATTTTGTTGATAAATAGGTTTAATCGAAGTATATGATTTTTTAACTTTTAATAAAGTGTCTATAATCATGATATATTGTCCGAACAAGGATGAAAAAAGAGCGATTCAAATCTTAAAACAAGCTCTTGAGTTAGAAGGTCTGGAAGATGAACTTGATGTAATGGATCGACTTGAGGAGCTATACAATAAGCTGGAAATGACACAAGAGTCTATGGTGCTTAAGCAAAAAATCATTGAAATGCAAAAGCCAAGTCATCATTATGTGCAAGAGTGGAAAAAAACAATAAAGTCATCTAGGAATGCTCCCCAAATCAAAGTAACAAAAGTAGGAAGAAATGATCCTTGCCCATGCGGCAGTGGTAAAAAGTTAAAGAAATGTTGTGGTTGATTGGAAAAGGTTTTTGTTTTGAGCGCACTCTGCTTGCTATCTAACAATAAAACACCCTGAATGAAAATATTCAGGGTATTTTTTCGTAACGGACAATTTATTTTTTTGATTGGTCGCGTGGAACGGAAACTTCAACACTTTTTGTTGTCACATTACCAGCTTTATCTGTGGCCGTATAAGTAATGGTGTAAACACGGCCATTACCGTTTCCTAATCTTTCAGCACGAAGTTTAAAGGAATCAGTCGTACCAGAAATAGGTTTATTATAATTGGCATTCTGAATATCATCAGGTTGGATGGCTTCATTGCTAGTAATTGATGTTAACACTACTGAATGAATTCCTGAATCGGCATCAGAAGCATTAATAGCAGCCGTTATTGGCACCATTTTATGATTAACTGGTGATAATGTTGTTTTGTCGAGCTTAATATCTAAGATTGGTCCGGTCTTATCTAGTTTAATTGTTTTTGTATGAACCTGCTCGACATTTCCAGCTTTGTCTACACTCCAGTATGTTAGAGTGTGAACACCCTCTTCAGAAATAGTAACTGAATTCCCGTTTTGTACGACCTCATTATCAATACTATAATAGGTTGCTGCTACACCAGTATCATTATCATTTGCATTGAAAGTAATCGTAACATCTTTATTAACCCAATCTTCTGGTGCGTTGTCGGTTGTAACAGGTGCAGTGGTGTCAGTCTTCATAAGTGTCAGGACGCCGAACACAGAAGTGTCCTGATATCCCAGACCAGTTAAATCGTTCCATGTTGCAGCACTTTGACGAGCACCATCTTTACCGTCATTAATCTGAACATCAAAACCGATTTTCGTATTGTTTTCTGGTGTAATGGTTTTGAACGGAATCTTTACTTCAACGGTATAGCCATTACCTGATGCTTTGGTTGCAGATTCGAAACCTTCTCCAACTTTGACAGGGTTAAAGGATGTTTCATTGTCAAAGTTTACTCGATATTGCCCATCACCATCTTCGAAGGAAGATGTCTTTGCATTATTCTCATCGACAAAGACTTCAATGGAATCCTGTTCCCATGGATTTGGACCCGATTTGTCGAGCTGTGAGTCACTTACTTGAATTAAAACATACAGGTTTTCATTATCCCAGAGGACCTTGGATACCCCGTTTGCTCCCTGCCAAGCCATTTGGAAACGATTAATCGGCAGTTCCGTTGCATTGCTCCAAACACCATCTACAGTTCCATCAATCACTGGTGTGCCGGAAACAGCACTTCCTTGATTAACCTCTCTTACCTCAGGTTGATTTTCTGCAGTAAATTTGTCTGGATCGATAACAGCATAGTAAGCTGGTTTTGCTTGCAAATCTTTATCAAACAACAATGGACTCTGTGCAGATCTCCAGCTCGTTGCATCATTTAGTCCCCAGAAAGTTACACGTGAGATATGCTCTGCGTGTTCTTTGTAAATCTTGAACAATTGTGCGTATAAATAACCCTGTGCCGTTGCTTCCTGCTCAGTAAGTACGTTATTGGTTCCAGCGGTAATGTCAAGTTCAGTCACACTGACTTCTACCCCCAATGTAATAAACTTCTCTAGGGAGAGTTTAACATTTTCAGGATTAGTGTTTTTATTGTAGTGCGCTTGCATGCCAATTCCGTCAATGAGAAGATCCCCATCATGCTCTTTAGCATACTTTTCATTGATATCTTTCACCATCTGATAAATGGCTTCGGCTTTGCTCTGATTATCATCATTGTAATCATTGTAATATAGCTTGATATTCAAGCCTTTTTCATTCAGTACCTCTTTTGCAGCAAGGAATGATTGTTCTACGAAGTCTGGTCCAATCGATTTGTACCAGCCAGATTGACGAAGTGATGCCTTCCAATCCGTTGGGTTCGGCGGGTTATCGATGATTGCTTCGTTTACCACGTCCCATGAAATTACCTTGTTACCGTAATTTTCTACGACTGTTTTAACATGGGCCCTTAAATTTGCTAGTGCTGCCTCACGGCTCAAAGGGGCACCGTTTTCAGTTGTAAATAACCATTCTGGCGTCTGTTGATGCCATACAAGCACGTGACCATGCAGCTGCAATCCCTGAGCCAAAACCTTGTCGACAAGCGCATTTTCATCAGTAAAGTCAAATTGTTTTTCCGCATTATACGCTTGATCTGGCTTCATTGCATTCTCTGCTGTGACGACATTGTGATGCATGTTGAGAAGCTTAAGTCTATTGCCTTCAAGATCAGAAGATGAGACAGCGTTTCCAATTAAGAAATCGTCTTGATAAACATCTTTTATAGGTGTCAAGTCCTCAACTTCAATCGGACCCGAACCAGTCGATTCAAAAGTAATATCATCGATATAAAAGGAGGCTGTGCTATTATTCGAGCTTTCTACATAAATGGTTAAAAACTCATCACCTACACTGCTATAACGGTACGTTCCCTCGAGTTTAACCCAGCCATCTTCAGTGTTGATTGTTTTTCCTTGAAGATTATTGTAACTAGCAGTTCCACCATTGCCGACCTGTGTAGAAAGCTGAAGCTGTGAAGTTGCTGGTGAAATCAGCTTCACCCAGGCAGAAATTTTATACTCCGAATCCTTGTCAACATATTTCTCTACGTGTAATGCTGGTCCATGCCAAGCTTGTGATCTGCCTTCAACCTTCAAAGCATAGGAACCGCCATCAGTATGATTGGCTTCATTGGTCACTGTCAGTGTTTCGGTACCAGCTCTTCCCTCGAAACCACCCATATTTTGGTCTTCAAAATCAATTGTTGTAAATGGATCAGCAGGTGGTCTTCCATCGTCACCGTTGCCACCAGCAACTGCCTTCTCGGTAATAAGAATATCTCCGATATAGAAGGGAACGGTTTTCCCTGCATCATTTGATTGAATTCGTAGTGCTCTATCTTTGCTCGTATCAACGGTATATTGACCCGTTAGAGTAAATGTTTGACCTGCCTTAACATCTGCGGCTGCATACAAGCCGTTATAGCTGTCTACATTCTGAAGCAAAGCTTGTGCACCTTCCGGAACACTCACACTGCTATCAACAAAACCAGTAACTGTAATGGTATAGGCTTTGCCGTTTTGCATGCTGACACTGCTGAACGGGATATCAACTCCGTCCCAGTTGTTTGCCCTTCCATTAACAGAAATCGCTTTTCCATCACTATTGCCTTCAAAAACGAGCTCAGAAACAGGGGTCAATTTTGCACTTCCCGCTTGTGTAGCCACACCAAGACCAGCTTCAAATGTTTCGTGAAATACTACTCTATCGGTTTGAGGTGCAGTCGTTTTTTCAGTTGTAATCAAGATGTTTCCAATGTAAAACGGAACAGATTTCCCAGCATCATTTGATTGGATACGTAGTGCTCTATCTTTACTAGTATCCACGGTATACTGACCCGTTAAAGTAAAAGTCTGTCCCGCTGCATAATCTGCGGCAACATACAAACCGTTATAGCTGTCTACGTTCTGCAGTAAAGCTTGTGCGCCTGCATGAACAGTTGCATTTTCGTCAACAAAACCAGTAACTGTAATCGTATAAGTTTTGCCGTTTTCCATACCGACATTGTTGAATGGGATATCGACGCCGTCCCAGTTGTTCGTCCTGCCGCTAACAGAGATGGCTTTTCCATCGTCATTGCCTGCAAAAACCTTACCAGAAACGTGGGTTACTTGTGCATTTCCAGCTTGAACGACAATGCCTAAACCATTTTCAAATTTTTCATGATAGACAGTTTCAATTCCTGGCTGGTCTACTGGTGCTGGTGCTGGACCGCCGATCCAGGAAGCAATTTGTTCTACAGTCGTATCCATCATTACATAATGACGGCCCATAGCATAGTTCCCAGCGTTAGGGTATCCAACCTTAAATGCATATTTAATGCCATTCTCTTGATTTGCTTCTTCTGCACTTACATTATATGCACCATATGGGTAAGCCATAAGGACTGGATTTTTACCGGTAATAGACTTTAAGTATGCGTTTGCTGCTTCAATTTCTACCGTGGCTTGTTCCTTAGTTATATTAGAGTTCCAAACAGAGTTTTGTTCGTGAGTTTTAGAATGATTCTGGAGACTGACATTAGGTTCATTCGTGAGGCTTTTCAATTGTTCTTCTGACATACTGTACCCTTTGCCAATCCAGTCACTGACAACAAACAGAACAGAGTTCATGTTATACCGTTTCAATACGGGAAGAGCGTTGGTAATGAAGTCAGGTGTAGCATCATCAAAAGTTAGTAGAATCGGTTTTTCAGGAGCCGTTTCTTTTCCTTCCATGATGTTCACATATTGTTCTGCTGATAAGGTATTGTAACCGTTGTCATTAAGATACTGCATAGTCCGTTCAAACTTTTCAAGGCTGGTATCCGTCCATTGATTAGTAGAATTTTCGACAACTCGATGGTACAGAAGAACTGGAATATCATTGTTGGTTGCCGCCGCAGCCTGTGTAATCCAGCTTGACGGAATGATCAAAATAGCTGCAAGAAATAATGCAATAAATCTTTTCAACTTTCTCCTCATTTTCTGCATTCCCCCATAAAGGATTTTTATATATAACGGGTAAAGCACTTTAAAAAAGACAAACCTCCTCTCATTCTATAATTCTAGCTTGATACCCCAAATAATTAACCATAACAAACTAAAGATAAAACTTAAGAAATTAAATATTCTGTCTAGTTGCCGGCATGAAAAAAACAAAGTATGATTCTGAGGGGCATAAATTCTCTCGAGTTTTGTTTTTTACATAAGAGGTGTTGAAATGATTCATAATTATTTAGGGCAGACGATTCGTTTTGAGATAAAGTATAAAAAGCGTACCTCGATGAGCATTTCTATCGATCTGTATGGAAATGTTGAAGTTCAGGCTCCGAAAGGAATTTCCGATGAACGCGTCATTCAGGCTTTAGAGGAGAAATGGGAGTGGATCCAGCAAAAATTGAAGGAAATGAAGGATAGAACCTATGGGTCGGAGGTAAAAACCTATGAACATGGCGAGACCTTCCTTTATTTAGGGAAAGAATATCCCATTGAGATTTCTCATGATATAAATACCGAACAAGACCGTGTAGTGTTTGAAAAAGAAAAGTTACATATAATTGTGAAACATCTTGAGGATGAAAAAATAAAACAAGCATTAAAACGGTTTTACTATCAGCAATGTAAGATGTTAGTAGAGAAGAGTATTAAATCTTATCAAAGTAATTTTAAATCAAAGCCAAGGTCGATCCGGATTACAGATAATAAGACGAACTGGGGAACCTGTGATTCAAGACAGCAGTTAACCTTTAATTGGCGGCTGGCGATGGCGCCGCAGAGTGTGATTGACTATGTAGTCGTCCACGAGATGTGCCACATGGTCCATTTGAATCATGATCGATCTTTTTGGAGGCTTGTTGGTAAGATACTTCCTGATTATAAGCAACAGGAGAACTGGTTAGCGTTATCCAGTTGGAAAATGACTGTTTAACATTTGAAACGGATATACTTGTGCTATACATATAGCAATCTTATTGGAGGGTTATAAATGGAGAATAATGATATATTAATTCGATTACGATATGCGCTCGATATTAAAGATAAAGATATGGTTGAAATTTTTAAATTTGGCGGCGTTGAGGTAGCAAAAGAAGATGTGCTAAAAATACTTACAAAACCAAAGGACAGTTACGATGACGAAGATTATTATGAAGATGATGTTCCGGAAGATGAGGAACATATTAAATGTACGAATAGTATGTTAGAGTCATTTTTAAATGGCTTTATTACGTTTAAAAGAGGTAAACAAGAACCAAAACCAGGACAGCCTGATACACCAGTACCTTCAAAGAGTAAAGAAAGTATTAATAACCAGCTATTAAAGAAGGTAAAGATAGCGCTGGCGTTAACCAGTGAGGATATGCTTGATATCTTTGAAAGAGCAGGGATTACGGTAACAAAAGGTGAATTAAGCGCGATGCTTAGAAAAGAAGGGCATAAGAATTATAAGCAGTGCCTTGATAAATACGCCAGAAATTTCTTAAAAGGATTAGCTTTAAAATATAGGGGATGATTATCTAATACTACAAAATTATACATTTTTATGAGATAATAATTCTGAACATATTACTAATGTTTAGGTGGAGTCTGTCACTGTGGGATAATTATGTCCTTTTGTGACGGGCTTTTCGTATAATATTTATTTTTGGTTTCATGACGCTATTTTGCGGCTGGTCTGTGTGAGTGATTACTTCTAAATCATTTTTTGAAAAGGAGGCAGTCAAACATGAACATCGTTTATGCGGTTATAGGATTAACCTATCTTATCATCTTAGTCATTGGTTATGCAGTTATCATTTTTTCAAACTCCGAAGAGGAAAAAAGCGAGGTAATTATAGATAAAGCTTTTAAAAATGCTTTTTCTATTCTTGCTTTTGGACTTCTGGTGGTCTATGGCCTCTTTCTTATTCCACACATTACCTTAGATAATCAAACCACTTCGTATCTAATTCTAGCAAGTAAATATATTTCTGTGTTTACACTTGGAGGAACTCTTTTTATATTAAATAAAAAAAGGTGTTTTTGAAAATGATAAGGGTATAAGAAATCATCCGCC
Source organism: Neobacillus niacini (assembly GCF_030817595.1). GTDB lineage: Bacteria > Bacillota > Bacilli > Bacillales > Cytobacillaceae > Neobacillus > Neobacillus niacini_G. Next base: position 4,070,972 of record NZ_JAUSZN010000001.1, on the reverse strand, counting down.
TACGTTCAGGCGGGTGATTTTTTTGTAAATAAATTTTTAAATCATTTGATTAAAGTGCCAATTTAAATGTTTGTAATGTAACATAGTCTATGATATCGTATAGTTATGTAACTTATTTAATGGAATTCTTTGGAGTTCTAGGAGGTCAACTTTATGGAGTATGTTGAGCCTATAAGAGACGTTGAAAGTATAAATGCAATAAAAGAAATATTACGGAGGCAGTCAAAAAGAGACCTTTTGCTTTTTGTTCTTGGGATTAATACAGGAATAAGAATAAGTGATTTACTTTCAATAAAGATTGAGGATATTTGGGATGGTACGGAAATTAAGGAGTTTTTGTATTTAAAGGAAACCAATAGCGATGAACCCAAAGCTTACTATTTAAATAATAACGTTAAACTCGCGTCTGAAGATTACTTGAAAACGTATGATTTTAATGTTTGTGATTATTTGTTTAAGTCCAAAAAGAATAATCAACCAATTACTCGTCAGCAAGCATACCGTATTATTAATTCAGCCGCAAAAGAGGTTGGGATACCAGGTAAAATCGGTACTCATACACTAAGAAAAACCTTTGGTTATCACGCCTATCGAAAAGGGATTGCTATCTCCATTCTAATGGGTATTTATCATCATCACTCTCCTTCAGAAACATTAAGATATATTGGGATAAGTAAAAATGAGAAACCGTTGATTAAATTGGATGTAAATTTGTAGCATGAAAAAACCTCCACCAAGGGTGGAGGGATTATAAGTAATCTTCATCAGAAGTTAAGTTCGTATCCATTGCAACGTTTGTTAAGTCTTTAACAATATTCTCTTTTACTTGTACTTGTAACGTTTCCTTATCTTTCATAAATTTGAAGATACCATTATTAAAATCAGTTCCGAATTCCTTAAAGAAAATTCCTTCAAACTCTACATCCTTGGTATGTTTAAAAAGGAGCTGGTAGTGGTTGTGCTCTTTAACAAGATAAGCGCGAACTCCTTTTTCGAAATTTCTATCCGGATTTTTTAAATATCGGGACACAGATATGATATGAAGGTCCACGAATGGAATTTCCCGTAATAAAGAATTAATAATCGACCCCTTAGCAATTTGTTCCCAGCGACTTTGAGCAGTTTGACCAAGTATGATCTGTGTAATATTTTTTTCTCTTGCAACTTCGGCAATCACTTTTGATATCGGTCTTTGTTCATTATCCTTAATAATGAATGCGTCAGCACTATGTTGGGAAGCTAATTGTTTCCATCTGGCAATATAGTTTGATTTTTCTGCATCCAAATCATCAAATGGTTTAGGATCTACGGTAAGGATGTATAGTGGACAATCAAGCATATTGGCAATTTTGCAGCCCCTTTGAATGAGACGTTCACCGTTGGGACCATAATAAACACAGACGAGAATACTTTCGTCCATGCGCTCTTTCATCTTTTTCATTATTAGTTCACCTCGGAATACTGGGAACCTGATTTTATCCCACTTTTAATAAACTATGTATGACTATAACCCATGCTACACTTTCAGTCAATCTAATTACAATAATGTACTATTTTGGAAAACTAATAGGGAGGGATATGATGTCTTCATGGTTACACATTATGATTTTGATTCCATTTATATTTGCAATCGTGGTCCCCTACATTTATAAACAATTGACACCACGTATTCATACAGGATGGTTTGTCCTATTTATTCCTTTAGTGATATTTGCTTATTTATTAACTTATATACCCAATATTTCAGAAGGGAATACTTTCACAGAAACTGTTCCATGGATTCCAGCCTACGATATTAACTTCATAACATATATGGATGGATTAAGCCTAATTCTAGGATTGTTAATTTCCGGAATTGGTACATTAGTTATCCTTTATTCTATTTTCTATCTGTCTAAACATCGGGAAGCACTAAATAATTTCTATGTGTATTTATTGATATTTATGGGAGCTATGCTCGGTCTAGTATTTTCTGATAATATTTTTGTTTTATATGTCTTTTGGGAAACAACAAGTATATCATCTTTCTTATTAATTGCGTATTGGTATGAACGTGAAAAATCACGTTATGGTGCACAAAAATCGATGTTGATTACGATTTTTGGCGGGCTGGCGATGCTGGCAGGCTTCATCTTGCTCTCTATGATTACGGATACGTATAGCATTCGTGAAATGATAAGCAATTCAACTGATATTTCATCGCATTCATTGTTTATTCCTGGAATGATATTAATATTAATCGGAGCGTTTACAAAGTCAGCGCAATTCCCATTTAGTATTTGGTTACCCGATGCAATGGAGGCGCCTACCCCAATAAGTGCTTATTTACATTCTGCAACAATGGTGAAAGCAGGGATTTATTTAGTTGCCCGTATGACACCGATTTTCGGTGGTGCAGCAGAATGGTTTTGGCTTGTAACAGGGGTAGGATTGATAACTTTATTATATGGATCTGTAAATGCAGTGAGACAAACGGACCTTAAGGCTTTATTGGCCTACTCAACAATTAGTCAATTAGGATTAATCATGAGCCTACTTGGTTTAGGGTCTGCCTCCTTCTATTACGGAGTGGGTACCGATTCCTCTGTATATGCTATGGCCATATTTGCTGCGATTTTCCACTTAGTTAATCATTCTACATTTAAAGGCTGTCTGTTTATGGTTGTTGGGATTATTGACCATGAGACGGGAACTCGAGATATTCGCAGGTTGGGTGGTTTGATGCACCTCATGCCTATTTCTTTTACCCTAACCGTAATTGGAAGTTTTGCGATGGCTGGACTTCCGCCATTTAACGGATTTTTAAGTAAGGAAATGTTTTTTACTGCGGTATTAAATGTATCAACTATGTCTGTGTTTAATGCAGAGACATTCGGTCTGGCTATACCAATCATCGCTTGGATTGCCAGTGTGTTTACTTTTGTCTATAGCATGATTCTTGTTTTTAAAACCTTTAGAGGAAAGAATAAACCTGAAAAATTAGGCAGGGTAGTGCATGAGGCCCCGATTGGGATGTTACTATCCCCACTTATCCTCGGTTCTCTTGTTATCATTATTTTCTTTTTTCCGAATGTCCTTTCACACTACTTATTAAAACCTGCTATGCATGCAGTGGTACCTATGCTTGCTGATGCAGGTGAATTGAAAATAAAAGTCAGTGCTTGGCATGGTTGGAATACAGAGTTGTTTATGACATTTGGAGTCATCGTGCTGGGGACCTTGTTGTACATTTATTTGAAAAAGTGGTATCGACTTTATCACTTATATCCAGACGATTTCACGTTAAATAGTATGTATAACCTTAGTCTGGAAAAAATGGAAAGCTTATCGAAGTTTATAACAGAGCGGTATATGACAGGGTTCATCCGTGATTATTTAGTATATATATTTTCATTTATCATCCTTGTTGTGGGTGGAGCAATCTGGCTCTTTGATGGATTTTCCTTTGACCCATCTAATGATGCACCTGCCAATTTTTTTGAAGTGGGCTTAATGACTGCGATGGTCATTACCGCAATAACCGTACTGTTTTCAAAAACTCGGTTGACCTCCATTGTTGCTGTTGGTGCACTTGGATTTCTAGTTTCCTTTTTCTTTGTTCTATTTAGAGCACCAGACTTGGCATTAACCCAATTAGTAGTTGAGACCGTTACGACTGCACTATTTTTGCTATGCTTCTATCACTTGCCACAGTTGAGAAAGGAAAAAAGCCGGATACAGTTTAAAGTGGTCAATGCGATCATCTCAATTGGGGTAGGTGTTGTTGTTACACTCATTGCTTTATCTGCGAATGGAAATCGTTTATTTGAATCAATTTCAAGTTTTTACGAGAATTCTTATGAATTGGCAGGAGCAAAAAATATTGTAAACTCTATCCTCGTGGATTTTCGCGGGATTGATACGATGCTAGAGATTCTTGTTTTATGTATTGCAGGTCTTGGGGTATATACATTAATCAAGATTAGACTTACGGGGAGGGATGAAAATGAAGAAGCCAAATGATGTTATCATCCGAAGTGTAACAAAAGTTGCAGTCGTGATAATATTTACATTTGCTATAAATCTTTTTATATCAGGACATCATTTTCCCGGCGGTGGTTTTATCGGTGGCTTGGCTTTTGCTTCGGGCTTAATCCTCATGTTTTTAACCTTTGATATTGAAACAGTACGTACTTATATCCCAGTCGATTTTAAAGTAATGGCTGCGGTAGGTGTGTTAATTGCTGTTTTGACTGGAGTAGGTGGAATGGTTCTAGGAGCTCCATTCTTATCACAATCGTTTGGCTATTTTGAACTACCAATCTTCGGCAAGACAGAACTTGCCACAGCAGTGATTTTTGATGTAGGAGTAGCTTTAGCCGTTATTGGAACCTCCATTACAATAATAATGAGTATTGGGGATGATCGATAATGGAAACGTTGATGTCTATCCTTGTTGGTATATTATTTTCAATTGGAACGTACTTGATTTTAACGAAAACCTTATTAAGAATCATTTTGGGGACCTCGATCCTTGGTCATGGCGTCAATTTACTGATTATCACGATGGGAGGGTTAAAAAAGGGAGGTCCGCCGCTTCTGGGCATAAAGAATCTAACATATGCTGATTCATTACCACAAGCCCTTTTATTAACAGCGATTGTGATAAATTTTGCTACAACAGCTCTTTTTTTAGTGCTGAGTTATCGTGCTTATAAGGTGTTGGGCACGGATAATACAGAGCAACTGAGAGGTATTGAGAATGAATAATTTGGTCATTTTGCCAATCATTATCCCTATTATAGCGGGAATGATTATGGTGATCTTTAGGAAAAGTATAAAATTGCAGAGATTTCTAAGTGTTTTTTCTACAATAGCGATAAGCATTGCGACTCTTTTGCTAATCATTCAAATTCATACTAAGGGAATTCAAACCCTTCATTTAGGCGGCTGGAAAGCTCCCTTTGGGGTAAGTATGGTGGCTGATATGTTTTCAAGCTTACTGATTCTGGTAACCAGTATTGTTTCCCTCTGTTGTTTATTATTTGCTTTTCACTCCATTGGAAAAGAGAGAGAATCCAACTACTTTTACCCGCTATTTTTGTTTTTAATTACAGGGGTTAATGGTTCCTTTATCACCGGAGATATTTTTAATTTATTTGTTTGCTTCGAGGTGATGTTAGTTGCATCCTATGTGTTGATTTCACTGGGAGGTACGAGAATCCAGCTCAGCGAGTCTATTAAGTATATATTAATTAACATCATCTCTTCTTTTCTTTTTCTAGTTGCTATCGCATTTCTTTATGCAATGACCGGAACCCTGAATTTTGCACACCTGTCGCTTCGTGTAGCTGAGGTTGGACAAGAGGGTCTTATGACCACGGTCGCGATTTTATTTTTAATAGTATTTAGTTTAAAAGCAGGTCTTTTTCTATTCTTTTGGCTTCCTGGCTCCTACAGTGTTCCTCCAACAGCAATCTCAGCTATTTTTGCTGCTTTGTTAACGAAGGTAGGAATCTATGCCATTATAAGAGTTTTCACACTGGTCTTTTATCATGAGCCAGAGGTGACTCATTTATTGATCGGAATATTAGCTGCGGTAACGATGCTATTAGGAGCAATTGGGGCAGTCGCTTTTTGGGATATTAAAAGAATTTTGACTTATAACGTCATTGTCGGTGTAGGATTTATTTTAGCAGGAGTTGCTTCCTTTACAACTGAAGGGATGACGGGATCCCTATACTATTTAATTCACGATATGATTGTGAAGGCATTGATTTTCCTTTTAGGAGGAACAATCATCCATCTTACTGGAACAAGTAAGCTTAAAGAAATAAGCGGCCTTATCCGCTTGCACCCGGGATTAGGCTGGATGTTTTTTATTGCGGCATTGTCACTGTCAGGCATTCCGCCATTAAGTGGCTTTCTGGGGAAAATTTTCATAACAGAGGGAACTTTCGAAGCAGGCTACTTTTGGCTGGGGGGAATTGGATTGTTTACCAGCCTTATGGTCTTGTATTCGATAATGAAAATCTTTATGAATGTCTTTTGGGGTTATACCGACTTAACGGAGGAGAAAGAGAAGGGGACAACAAAGGGGTTAATGTTACCAATAGGAATCCTTACCATAATAACGATTTCGCTCGGATTAGGTGCAGAAGGGATTCATAATTACGTTGATAATGCAGTTGAAGGCTTAATGAATCCAAGCCTATATATTGAAGCAGTATTGGGCAACAATCTTGGTCAATAAATCAAATTGGTCATCTTGATAGATGGAAAGGGGTGGTACCAATGCCCATGCAAGTATTAGTTAATTTATTAATTGGCGTAATCTGGATGTTTCTTCAGGATGATTGGAGTGTATTGACATTCTTTAGTGGTTACCTATTTGGTTTATTGGTGCTATATATATTACGCAGATATCTTCCAACTAAATTCTATTTGGTCACATTACTTGCAATCGTTCAACTTTTTTTCGTGTTTATTTATGAGTTGTTTACATCTAGTATATTAGTAATTCGACAAATTCTTCGGCCAACAATCAATATAACCCCAGGAATCTTTACTTTGGAAACCGAGTTAGAAGGGGATCTGGAGGTTACGTTACTAGCACTACTGCTAACCTTGACTCCAGGGTCTGTTGTAGTAGAAGTTTCTTCTGATAGTAAGAAGTTTTATATCCATGCAATGGATATCCCAGAATCAAGCAATGCAGTACTCCAATCCAATGCTAAGTTTGAAAAGGCTATTAAGAAGGTGACACGAGCATGATTCAGGGAATTTTAATTTGTTCATTAGTATTTCTTAGTTTTGCTATTTTTGCAACCATATTTCGATTGGTAAAGGGGCCGACTGCGCCAGATAGAATTCAGGCGCTGGATGCATTAGGAATTAATATCATTTCTGGAGTAGCTATTTTTTCTGTTTTTATAAGAAGTACCGCTTTTTTTGAAGTCATTTTATTAATTGGGATCCTTTCCTTTATCGGGACAATAGCCTTTGCGAGATATATAGAAAGAGGTGTGGTCATTGAGCGTAATGATTCCGAGTGAACACATTGCGGTTTTATTAATATTAATTGGTACCATCTTTAGCTTTTTAAGTGCAGTTGGATTAATCCGTCTCCCTGATATTTATACCCGCGCGCATGCACTTTCAAAAGGTTCAACGATTGGCGTTCTTTTTACGCTTGTAGGAACCTTTTTCTTTTTTGTGTTAGAAGGATATTTTAGTATTCGTTTATTTCTGGGTATATTCTTTGTATTCCTCACTGCACCTGTAGCTGGACATGTTATTGTCCGAGCAGCATATCGCTCAAATGTCGCTCTTGCGAAGGAAAGCGTGCAGGATGACTTGAGGGATGTAATTGGTGTAGCAAAAGAGAATAAAGAACAGCTGTAACAATTTGAGAAAAGCGCTAAATAGGTTAGCGCTTTTCTTAAACTTATAGTAGAAAACTAGAAAGTGAATTTGCCGTAAAATCCGACATTGATTTTACCTGTTTTAGGGGTTAAAGCCTATTTTGAAAGGGCTTTGGCCCCTGCTAATCAAACGTTTGATTAACATAATAATTTGTCAAAAATCGTTATGGTTTGCATTACCTTATTTTTTTGACTGCCTCTGGAGGTTTTTAGCGAAAACCAAGCCTTTTCCACGACAAAAATTTCCCCGAAAATAACTCAAAGTTCATTTATTTAAAGGGCTTGTCCCAATTTAATCAAACGTTTGATTATGATAAATATTGTCAGTAGTTGTCTTCTCGCCCATTTTAAAAGCGGGTTTTTTGTATCTCTTCCTAAAAAACTATACAATGTGAAATATATTTTTGAATGCGAGGAGCAGAAGAATGAAAGCACTTATCTTTGAAAGTTTCGGTGGACCCGAGGTATTACAATATATAGATATCCCTGATCCAATCATTAGTAAAAATGAAATCTTGGTAAAAATGAAGGCTGTTGGATTAAATTTTGCAGATATATACCGTCGGAAAGGGAATTATCATCTAGCTGGTCAACCCCCTTATATATTGGGTTATGAGGGTTCAGGAATTGTGGAAGAAGTCGGTGTTGGTATTACGACTATAAAAGTTGGAGATCGAATTGCCTTTGCAGATGTGCCGTTTGCAAATGCTGAGTTAGTCTCAGTTCCTTTAGAAAAGGCCATTCCATTACCAGATGAGATATCCTTTGAAACTGCGTCGGCGGTTTTACTACAAGGTTTAACAGCCCACTACTTAACAAGGGACAGTTATGAAGTTACAGAAGGGAAATTGATCCTCATCCATGCTGCAGCAGGCGGAGTCGGCCAAATTCTTATTCAAATTGCAAAATTAATAGGCGGACAAGTAATTGGCCTAACCTCTTCAATAGCGAAGTCAAAAGCTGCATATTCAGCAGGAGCGGATCATGTGTTTTTATACAATGATAACTGGATTGAGGAAGTAAAGAAGGTAACAAATGGTTATGGTGTGGATGTTGTTTATGATTCTGTAGGTTCTACTCTTCTGGAAAGCTTTGAGGCTGCTAAAGTTGGAGGTACTGTTGTTTTTTATGGAATGGCTGGTGGTGACCCTGCTCCAGTCGATCCACGGATGCTTATGGATACTTCGAAAACATTAACTGGCGGGGATTTGTGGAATGTTCTTACTTCGTTAGAAGAAAGAAAGGCACGTTCAAATCAATTATTTGATTGGATCTTGGAAGGAAAAATTAACGTTCAAGAACCAACTATTTTTTCTTTAAAAGATGGCGCAAAAGCACATATATTACTAGAAAGTCGAAAAAGTACAGGGAAAATTTTATTAAAACCTTAAAATTTTGCCGAAGCTTTTCTTTTCATTCTTTACCCTTTTGTTGGGAATAATGAGAGGAAGGGCTTTTTGATATTGAATTAACATCTAGGAGTTGCTTTCATGTATTTTTTAATTAATCTTATTGGATTTTTTGTTGTGATGGGAGTCGTATTTTTATGTTCTCCACACAAGAAAGAAGTTAAATGGAAAGCGATTGTCTCGCTTGTTGTGGTTGAATTGCTTATAACCTGGTTTATGTTGGGGACAGATATTGGCAGCTGGCTGATTAATCAAATTGCTGCCTTCTTTACTTGGCTAATTGCTTGTGCAAGTGAAGGGATTGCGTTTGTGTTTCCAAGTGCCATGGCAAATGAGACAATAGACTTTTTCTTCAGTGCTCTATTGCCGATTATCTTTATCGTGACGTTTTTTGATATTTTATCTTATTTTGGTATTTTAACTTGGATTATTGATAAAGTGGGTTGGCTTATTTCTAAGGTTTCAAAGATGCCCAAGTTAGAAAGCTTTTTCTCCATTCAAATGATGTTCTTAGGAAACACAGAAGCATTAGCTGTCATTCGTAATCAACTGTCGGTTTTAAAGGATTATCGGTTACTTACCTTTGGAATTATGAGTATGAGCAGTATCAGTGGCTCGATTATCGGTGCGTATTTATCAATGGTTCCAGCTACATACGTTTTTAGTGCCATTCCATTGAACTGTTTAAATGCTCTCATCGTTGTCAGTATTTTAAATCCGATCACCGTGCCGAAAGAGGAAGATATCATTTATGAACCGCCAAAATCAGAGAAAAAGGACTTTTTCTCTACGATTTCAAACAGTATGTTAGTCGGTATGAATATGGTAATCGTGATTTTAGCTATGGTTATTGGATACGTAGCGTTAACAGCTGCACTTAATGGAATATTAGGTGTTATAATCGATGGACTAACGATCCAGAAGATCTTCTCGTATATCTTTAGTCCATTTGCTTTTTTACTTGGATTGCCAGTAAAGGATGCCCTTTATGTAGCTCAGTTAATGGGAATAAAATTAGCAACGAATGAATTTGTTGCCATGATGGACCTTAAAAATCAGTTGGATGCACTGGCGCCGCATACAGTAGCGGTTGCAACGGTATTTTTAACATCATTTGCGAATTTTAGTACGGTGGGAATGATTTATGGTACGTTTAATTCAGTTCTAGGAGAGGGGAAATCTGCAATTATTGGTAAGAACGTATGGAAGCTTCTTATCAGCGGGATTGCTGTTTCATTGTTAAGTGCGATGATTGTTGGATTGTTTGTCTGGAATTAATAAAAACGTTTGGGATTGCAATTGTTTATTTTGAGCCGGTGGACAACTTCACCAAAATAAAAAACCTGAAAGTGACTTGTCACTTTCAGGTTTTTTAGATTAGTCTTCAATCATATCTTTACGATTTTTCTTAAACATCTTAGATAATACTTCATAAACGATTGGAACAACAATGAGTGTTAATAATGTTGAACTTGTTAAACCACCGATTACGGTAATACCAAGACCTTTAGAAATTAAACCGCCGCCGCCTTGACCAATTGCTAATGGGATTAACGCACCGATCGTTGCAATAGCTGTCATTAGGATTGGACGTAAACGTGTTGCACCTGCTTCTAGTACTGCTTCACGCATTGTCATACCATCACGTTCCATATGGATAATCCGGTCAACTAATACAATTGCATTCGTAACAACGATACCAATTAACATCAATAGTCCCATCATAACAGATACAGAAATGGTTTCGCCTGCGATTAATAAACCAACAAATGAACCAATAACTGCAAATGGTAATGAGAATAGGATGGCAAACGGTGCGACACCTTCACGGAAGGTTACAACTAGGATAAAGTATACAATCGCAATGGCTGCAAGCATAGCCAAACCAAGCTGTGTGAATGTCTCAGTCATATCTGCCTGAACACCGGCAACACCGATAGTAACACCTTTCGGTAAATCTAATTTATCAATTTCTTTATCTACTGCAGCAGTTGCTTTTGAAATATCCTTATCAAGGATCGTACCTGAAACCGTTGCATAGTATTCACCTTTGCTACGTGCAAGTGTATTCAATGTTGTACCTTTTTCAACTGTCACAAGTTCAGACAGAGGCATTGTCGTACCAAGTGCTGTCGGTACTGGTGTTGCTAAAATATCGTCAATGGATTTTGGCTGTGCAGCTTGTTCCTGCTGAACGATTACCTCTAATTCGTTACCGTCTTTTTCAACCGTTGTTAATACATCTTGAGTTTTTGTTGGGTTTAACATCATGACGATTTGACCAGTGGTTAACCCATATTGCAGCAATTCATCTTGTTCTACGTTGAATGTATATTCAACGTATGCTTCCTCAGCGCTTGAAGAAACATCTTCCAAGCGGTCATTTTTACTCATAACGTCCTCTACCATTTTTACAGCTTCATTTAGTTTATCTAAATCTTCGCTGTAGAAGGTGTAGCTCACTTCATTTGAAGCCATGGATGTAGGTGCGAAGTTTTGAGACTTCCATTCGCCTGACTGTCCGATATTAAACACATAATCTTCAATTTCTTCACGGACTTCTGGGAAGTTTTCCATATCTGGGTCAAAAATCAGGTACATTAACGCACCATCTCCGCCGCCGCCCATCATCGCAGCCATCGGATCTCCAGTTTCTGTTACAGATATCTGAACGATGTCAATATCATCACGTTTAAGCATTTCTTCTTCTACAGCTTCAACGTTTGCTAATGTTTCATCCTTTAACTCGCCCGCTTTTGGAGTGTATGTTAGGTACATAACCTTTTCTTCTTCACTGCCCATAAAGCTGAATCCGATTAATGGAGTTAACGCCAAACTTCCTGCTAATAACACAACAGCGATAACGGAGGTAATCACTTTATGGTTAAGTGTCCATCCAAGGATTCCTTTGTACCAGTTCGCCAATTTACCAACTTCTTTATGGCTGCTCCCTGTTTTCTCACCATATAATTTTTTCTTAAATAAGAAGTGAGACAATGCAGGAACGATGGTAATCGCAACAACTAACGAAGCACCAAGGGCAAATGTCATAGTAAGTGCGAATGGCGTGAATAATTCGCCGACCATACCGCCAACAAAGATAAGAGGCGCAAATACTGCAACCGTTACTAATGTTGATGATAGGATAGGTTTGAACATTTCAATTGTCGCTTCGCGGACAAGCGCACGACCTGATAATTTTTCTTCCTTTAAATGAAGGCGTCGATAAATATTTTCCACAACGACGATCGAGTCATCGATGACACGACCGATGGCGACCGTAACGGCACCGAGCGTCATAATATTAAGGGTAATCTCCATCCAGTTGAGCAGCAGGAATGCCATGAAAATAGAAACTGGAATAGATACGATCGAAATAATGGTTGATTTAAAATCACGTAGGAATAAAAGGATAATTAATACGGCGATTAAACCACCGAATAATGCCTTTTCAACCATCGTTGAAACCGACTTTTCAATTGGTGCACCTTGGTCAAGTGATACATCAATGACTAGGCCCTCAATTTTTTCCTTTTGTTCCTTGACTAAATCCTTCACACTGTTTACTACATCTACAGTGTTTGCTTCTTGGCCTTTAACAATTTGAATGGCAATGGCATTTTCACCATTTGTACGTGAAATCGATTGAACTTTACCGACTACTTCAATATCAGCGATATCACTAAGTTTCACAAATGGTAAAGGTTGGTTTGCAGATGGTGTTACAGGTATAAGCATTTCCTTTAATTCATCCGCTGTCATAAACTTCCCATCGATTGCTACAGCTTGTTCGCCTTCTTCAAATTCGTAAAGGCCTAATGAAACCGCTAGGTCACTTGCTTGTATCATTTGTTTAACAGTATCTTCTTTTAAACCATATTCAGCCATTTTTGCATCATTATACGTAAGCTGAACTTCTTCTATATGTTGACCTGTAATGGTGGCAGAAGCAACACCATCGATTTTCTCAATTTTTGGAAGGATAATATCCTCAACGGTTGACGTTAATTCAACGATATCCTCTGTTGTACTACTTACACTAAGTGACATAACAGGCATCATGTTCATACTAATTGCTGTAATAATAGGCTCTTGTGCATTTTCTGGCAGCTTCACTGCCTCTAACGCCGATTTTAAGGCACGATTTGCCTCGTCCATATCTTCACCGTATTCATATTCCACTTGAAGACTTGCCATATTAGCATTTGAATTGGAATAAACGGATTTTACACCCTTGAGGTTTTCTATCGCTTTTTCTAATGGTTTGGATACGTCTTCCATCACTTGCTCTGGAGTTGCCCCAGGATATACATCCATTACCATTAAGTAAGGAATTGATATATCCGGAATTGTTTCCATATTCATTCTTGTACCTGAATATATACCAGAGACTGTTATAATAATTGTAAGTAACCATACTGCTAGTTTATTGCCTAGAACAAAGTTGACTAAACCTTTCACACTTACACCTACCCTTAATTGACTTATCTAACCCATTTACTTATAATACTGACTAACCGGTCATCTGTCAATGATTGAACCTAGGAGTGAAGAAGGAACGATGAAAAAACAATTAATTATGGAAAAAGCGATAGAACTCTTTGCTAAGCAGGGTTTTGAAGCAACATCCGTCCAGCAAATTACAGAACACTGCGGCATTTCCAAAGGTGCTTTTTATCTATCTTTTAAGTCAAAAGATGAATTAATTATCGAGATAATCGATCACTTTATGATTCAATTCACCTCTGAAATTGACTATCTAGTCAGAAATACAAAGGAGGAAGAAAATCTTCTTTATAAATTTTATTATGCAATATTCGACTCGTTTCGAAAGCATTCTGATTTTGGAAAAATACTAATCAAGGAACAGTCGGGTTCTTTTAATGAGGATTTCATCGTAAAAATGCGTTACTACGACCGTTTAATGGATAAAACGATTCTTTCGATGGTAGAGCGTTTGTATGGAGATGATAAAGTAAAAGACATAAAATATGATTTAGTCTTTTGTATCAAAGGCTTTATGAGTATGTATTCTCAGCTATTCTTGTTTTATAACATACCATTGGATTTGGATTTGTTATCAACGTCATTAGTTGAAAAAACAAATCTGCTTGCTAAAAACGCCACCATTCCTTTTATTTCAAAAGGGTTGATTGAAGTGTTTGAAGAGCCGGCATTAGAAGATTTATCAAAAGAACAGATTCTCTTAACGTTGGATCAAGAAATAGAAGAAATGGAAGAGTCAGTGGAAAAGGAATCTTTAGTACTGTTAAAACAGCAGCTGATTGAACCAACATTTGGCCGGGCTATTATTAAGGGGTTACTAGAAAATATTCGAAACCATCCCCGAACCAGATGGATATCATATTTACTGGGCAGTTTTTTTAATATATAGAATAAAGGTTTGAAATAATTTAATATTTTATAAATTTAAAGGGCTCATTCTAATATTGAAGAGCTCTTTTTATTTTGTATTAAAATATTCAGAATAATTTGTCTGATTTTATTGACATACAAGAAGTTGGCGAGGTAGTATAAATACATAGATTAAATATTCACGAACGCCGTTCGACAATGGCGAATGAGAGAAGGATGGTAATGTCTGAACGATTAATTCAATCGATTGAAAGGGCAGCTGATGTCCTTGAATTATTTTTGACCAATGGACCAGAACTAAGTGTTAAAGAGATTAGTGATAAGCTCCAATTATCGAAAAGCACCGTTCATGGAATGATTAAGACATTGGAACATAGAGGATATCTTGAACAGAATCCAGAGGATTTGAAGTATAAGCTCGGGATAAAACTTTTCACATTAGGTAACTTTGTTGGGAAACATCTTGATATTGGAAACATTGCCAGACCAATTATTAGAGACTTAGCCGACGAAGTAAATGAAACCGTTCACTTAGTTACCCTACAGCGAGATGAAGTCATTTACATTGAAAAAGTAGAAGGTCCAAGAGCTCTTACTATTTATTCGCATATTGGAAAAAGAGCACCGGTTCATTGTACAGGTGTGGGGAAGGCAATACTTGCTCATTTAAGTGAAAAAGAGGTTGATAGACTATTATCAGTAGCAAGTTTAGAAGCCTTTACCGAGTTCACGATGACTGACGTAAACCAAATTAAAAAACAGTTGGTTACTATTCGTGAGACTGGATATGCTGTCGATGATGAAGAAATTGAGTTGGGACTTAAATGTATAGCCGCTCCGATATTCAATCATAAGGGAAATGTAATCGCTTCAATTAGCTGTGCTGCACCTAAAATGAGACTTGATGAAGAGAAGCTTCCTAGAGTAATAGCGGGGATTAAGAGGGCTGCAGCTGAGATCTCAAAATCTTTAGGTTATAAAGGTAATGACTTTTAGAAGGTAGCTAGAGTAAAGAAAACATAAAAAGGTAAATTCAAGGAGGAGAATTATTTTGTCAAAAGTAAAAGTGGCGATTCTTGGCTCAGGGAACATTGGTACAGATTTAATGATTAAACTTAGTCGCTCGCAAATTTTAGAGTTAACTGCTGTGATTGGGATTGACCCGCAATCAGACGGTTTAAGACGAGCAAGAGAGTTAGGCTATGCAGGGGTAGATACTGGAATTGATGGCTTTTTAGCAGATCCTGAATTAGAAGCGGATATCGTTTTTGATGCCACTTCAGCAAAAGCTCATCTTTATAATTCAAAAGTGTTAAAAGAAGCAGGTATTAAAGTAATTGATATGACACCAGCAGCCGTTGGTCCATATGTATGTGCGGCTGTTAATATTGACGAGCATCTAGAAAAAGATAATATTAATTTGATTACTTGCGGCGGTCAGGCAACAATCCCAATGGTTCACGCTGTAAACCGTGTAAGTCCAGTAGAATATGCTGAGATTGTTGCCACCATTTCAAGTAAAAGTGCGGGTCTAGGAACTCGTGCTAATATCGATGAATTTACTGAAACAACTTCCCGTGCGATTGAAGTAGTCGGCGGGGCTAAAAAGGGGAAAGCGATTATTATTTTAAACCCAGCGGAACCTCCAATCATCATGCGTGATACTGTATATACGCTTGTAGAGGAAGGAACAATGGACGAAGAAGGTATTAGAAAATCAATTGCAGATATGACAGAAGTCGTTCAATCCTATGTTCCGGGTTATCAACTCCGCACTGAACCTATTTTCGATGGAAATAAAATCACCATCTTTATTCAGGTAGAAGGTGCCGGGGATTACCTGCCAAAATATTCAGGAAACCTTGATATTATGACTGCTACAGGTGTGAAAGTTGCCGAAGAGTTCGCTAAAAATCTATTAAAGACAGAAGCAGTTTAAGCTGTAGAAAGGGGTAAGTAAAATGACAAACGAAAGAGATATTCTAATCACTGAGGTTGCCTTACGAGATGGAAGTCATGCAGTCTCTCACCAATATACAGTGGATCAAGTCCTAAAAGTGACAAAAGCATTGAACGACGCAAATGTTCCATATATCGAAGTATCTCATGGTGACGGGTTAGCAGGATCATCATTGCAATATGGTCTTTCCCGTACAAATGAAATGGAATTAATCGAGGCCGCGGTATCTGTGGCCGATAAATCTAAAATTGCCGTCCTACTATTGCCAGGTATTGGTACGCTACATGAATTGAAAGAAGCGGCAAATTTAGGTGCAAAGATGGCTCGGATCGCAACACATGTAACGGAGGCGGACGTGGCTCCACAGCATATTGCTTATGCGAAAGAATTAGGTATGGAAACTGTGGGATTCTTAATGATGAATCATATGGCTCCTGTCGATAAGCTAGTAGAACAAGCCAAATTAATGGAAAGCTATGGAGCGGATACGGTATATGTAGTTGACTCGGCCGGTTACCTGCTGCCAGGACAAGTTCGCGAAAGAATTCGTGCACTTAAGCAGTCTGTCGGCGTCAACATTGGTTTCCATGGTCATAACAACTTATCTCTGGCGATGGCTAATACACTTGTAGCCATTGAAGAAGGAGCTACTCGAATTGATGGAAGTGTACGCTGCTTAGGAGCAGGTGCTGGTAATACCCAAACTGAAGTACTTATTGCCGTTTGTGAACGAATGGGGATTAAAACTGGGGTAGATTTATATAAGATGATGGATTTAGCTGAAGACATCATTGCCCCACTCTTACCAGTGCCGCAAGAAATTACAAAAGACAGTTTAACACTAGGTTATGCTGGTGTTTACTCAAGCTTTGCTCTTCATTCCAAGCGTGCAGCTGAGAAATTTGGTGTAGATTCTCGTGATATATTAATTGAGTTAGGAAAACGTAAGGTGGTAGGCGGTCAAGAGGATATGATCGTAGAAGTTGCTGCGGAAATCGCCAAATCCAAAATCGCTAATTTATAATGCTAGAATAGTAGATGGTTGCTGCAGAGAGTAAATCTCAATATATATTGTTTGAATATTCTTAAATAATAGTATAGTATTAAAGGTGGAAATAGGGATATATGCTCTGTTCTATTATGAATCACTCTTTTATGTTGAGTTTTCATGTTTAACTTACTCGGTAATGATTTTCTAGATATGTAGACGCTAGAATTTAAGCCAAAATAAGACGTAGGGATATCTACGCTTATTTTGGCTTTTTTTAATGCTAAAAACGGGAGGGATGGTATCTAATGGATAAAGATGAAATGAAGCGGTTAAACTTCTTACTCGAAATATACGTAGATGTTAATGTCGATAAAGATTTCTCTGTGCTTTCTAAAACCACTGATCCATTTTTTATATTGAGTATGTCAGGTCAATTGGTTTACGTAAATGAAGTCTGTGAGGAATTATTGCAGTGTTCTAGAAAAGATCTAGTAGGTATGAAGCTAAGTAATATTTTCATCTCATCTGTTTTAAGTGACTCTCAAACGTTTTTTAGTAAAAAGGAGCGTGAACAACTTACAAATTTTGATTCTAAGATTAGTATGAGACCTGGTAACGCTATGGACGTAAACGTAACTGCTTTTCCAATTCTTTTTAATGATGAAGTAGTTGGGAGTTATGTTGTGTTAAAAGATATCACAATGATTAAGAGGGAGAGACAATTGCTGTCGGAAAAACAAGCAGCGGCAGGGCAGCTTGCGGCAGGAATTGCGCATGAAATTCGCAATCCAATTACGGCAATAAAAGGCTTTATGCAATTAATGATGGGGGAGCATAAAGGGGATACGACGTACTATAATATTGTAGAATCAGAGATTAATCGTGTTGAAATGATTCTAAAGGAGTTAATGGTTCTGGCTAAACCAACAAAAATTAACTATCAAGAGTTGGACGTCCGCGGTCTTTTGGACAAAGTCCTGACATTGATGGAAGCGCAGACATTATTAAATAATATTGAAGTGATAAAAAATTTCCATGCACTAGAGGTAACGGTAGTTGGGGACGAAAATCAGTTGAAACAAGTGTTTATCAACTATATAAAGAATGCAATTGAAGCAATGCCAGATGGAGGGAAAATCATCGTTGAAGGCATACATCTTAATGATAGTGTTCATATTCGCATTATTGATGAAGGCAGTGGAATTCCAAATGAAATTTTAGAACGTATAAGTGAGCCGTTTTTTACAACCAAGGAACATGGCACTGGTCTAGGGATGCTTGTATGCAATGAGATTATTGAGGAGCATAAAGGGAAAAGTAATATTTTTAGTAGTGCTGAAGGCACTTGTATTGAGGTAATTTTACCTTCTGCATATCAATTGCAGTAAAATGAATTCAGTGTTAAAATATACAAGTCTAATGTCTTGCAGTCATTAGTTTTAGAAATCTATTATTTTTACATAAAAATTTATACTCGTATACTGTGTGGTAAATGGAAGAAACTAGTAATATAGTCGTCTGAACCGTGGCCTAACTTCTTTTTTGAAGTTAGGCCTTTTTTAATTTTGGTGAAAGGAGAGGTATATATTAAATCAAATCAGGAGAATTTGGTATATCTCAGCAGCAAATTTAGTAAATTGCTTAAACGCAGATTTGGAAAGGGGCCAGAAGCCTGTAATGTTTTCTTAAAAGGCAATAGATTTTACGTTTATATGAGACAGTTTATTACACCTGCAGAGGATGTATTGATGAACCAAGGCCAGTTAGAACTAGCACATAACTTCCGGTCAACTGTGATGAATTCAGTTACTCAAGAGTTTATTCCAGAGGTTTCAAAGATTTTAGGGATATCCTTTGACTATTTCTTTCATGATTGGAACTATGATAAAAACACAGGCATCCTCCTACTAGACCAAGCTCAATCTAATCATGAGGAGAACATTGATAACAGTTTTCAAACTAGCTTATTCCACTTAATAGAAAATGTAGGTTCAAAATACACTAAGAAGCCTGCCAGCTTCAAAATTGTAAAATTCACACAAAATATATGTGCAACCGAATCGAAAGATGTACTTCTGCCACTTGAAAAATTAGCCTATGAAAAAGGGAATGTAGATTTGCTGCTCCATCATGCCTGGAACATAAAAGATGGGTATTGGAAGAACAAGGAGCAATTCGAAAGTCTTTTCGGTCGTTTAATCGAGGATATGTTTATTATGTGGGACTATAAGAATAATAGAAATTATCTTGTTTTTATTTTTAACAAACTAGACACAATGAAATAACCTAAAGAAACATGTTGTAAAGCAGGGATACCTAAAATACAATATGTTTTTTTATTTGTGTTAAATAAATTTTTAATAAAGAGGGCTTTCGTACATACTAAAGGAATATAAAGGAAAATTTCCTAGTAAGGAGTAAAAAGTAATGACCGATCAAAAAAAGGAAGAGTATATCAGCAGTTATATTAGTAAATTGTTGCGAAAACAATTTGGCAGGGGTCCGCAAAGCTGTCAAACTACTGTTACTAAAAATCATCTTGTCACTTATATACGTGGATTTTTATCTCCGATGGAAGATATCTTGTTAGAATATGGACAGAACAAGTACGTGGATTATGCGAGAAACGTTATAATCACTCACCTGCTAGATGAAATTAAAGGGGTAGTACAAGTAACTCTTGGTGTTGAGGCAGTAGAATACTATCATGATTGGAATTTGCCAAATAACTCAGGTGTCCTTATTTTTGATTTAGATACAGAGTCGGGGCAGGAATATAATTCAGATGTCGATATCCAAAGGGTAGAATTGGAAGTGGGGCGAATCAGCTTCATGGTTGAAAAAGTTCCGGATCAAATCAAAACCTATCCTATTTCTCCTTCAATTTACTTAATCGAAAGAAGCGGAATCCTTATTCAAATAGAAAAGGCACTAATTGAAAAGGGATTCGAAAATGAACTAAAATTCACAAAGGATGAACTTGAAAAAAGATATTTCCATCGTGATGGTCGATTTGAGGATATCTTTAATAAGTCAGTAATGGATATCTTTATTGACTGGAATTTTAAGAAGGATAAATCCATAATGGCAATTATCTTACGTGCCTAATATAGCACTTTTAATCTGTAACCAAAGAGAGTCTTTCGATATGAAAGACTCTCTTTGACCAGATGTAGAATAGTTGAGTTACCGATTATTGAAATAAACAGATAGGGCATCTGAGAAGTTATCCTCTTGATTACTGACTTCAATCATATAGTGGTCACCATCCACAGAGGTGGTAAAGTCACTGAATCCTTGGTTACGTAAGAAGTCATCAATATCTGATAGATCTTCTCCTTGGTTTTTAAGCGTTTTACGTCCAACAAAACTTCCATTTACAAATACTTCATATGTATCCTCGTTTAACTTTACTCCAGCGCTTGCATCAAAATCTGTAACAACAAATGGATTCATATTATTACCGTTAGTACTGTTTCTATCAAGCATAGTGGTGCCTCCTTCTTTTAATATTGTTACTATTTCCTTGATAAGGGAAGGATATGATTAAAATTCTGAATAAAAAAAAGCCGTCCAGTTAGGACAGCTTATTTAATAAACATCAATTAAACTTTTCGTGCTTTCATTTTTTTCTGTAAGGAATTCAACTGTTGCATTAACTGCTCATATTCTTCCAGCTCTATTTGGCAGGATTGAATTACATCCGCGACCATAATGGTAATAGTATGTTTTTCTTCTAGAGCCTTCTCTTGTAAATAGATATAAACTTTTCTTTCGTCCTCTTTGGAGCGTTGTTTTTTCACCCAGTTATTTGCTTCCATTCGTGAAATCATTGGAGTCAATGTCCCAGTGCCTAAATTTAACTTTGCCCCTAGTTCCTTTAATGTCACCCCATCCTGTTCCCACAAAGCCAATAAGACTAAATATTGAGGATAGGTTAAACCAAATGGCTGAAGTACACTGGAATATAATTTGTTAAATTCACCGGCCGTCTCATATACGGCAAAGCAAAGTTGATTTTTTAGTGTCATGAAGTCTTTCAAGGTTATCACCTTTTAGGAATATAATTTTTCTACATCATGCTTCATTTTGTCTGGTTCTGTTGTTGGTGCATATCGTTCAATTACCTGGCCATTTTGGTCAACAAGAAATTTAGTGAAATTCCATTTAATGTTTTTAGAAAGTAAACCTTTCTTCTGTTCTTTCAGGTAAGTAAATAATGGGTCCGCCTTATCACCATTCACATCAATTTTCGCGAATATTGGAAAGGTTACCCCGTAGTTCAACTGGCAAAACTGAGTCGTTTCTTCAATATTATCGAATTCTTGGTTATTGAATTGATCACACGGGAATCCTAAAATTTCTAGACCACGATCCTTGTAGGTATCATATAATTCCTGTAAACCTTGGAATTGAGGGGTTAACCCGCACTTACTGGCAGTATTTACGATAATTAGAGGTTTACCTTCGTATTCTTTGAGAGATTTTACCTCACCGTTGGTCATTCTTACTGAAAAATCATGGACTGTTTTCATTTAACTTCCTCCCTGATGGATAGCGTGTAATTTTAATCGTGTACGATTTAATCATACGTGATTTAGTTAAGTTTGGCAATAGAACAAAAAAGCAGTATCCCAATTATACTGGGATACTGCTTTTAATAAAATTTAGCGAATACCTTTCATTAAGCCCTGAATTTTCGGAGCTAATGCAAATAGAATTATACTTAGTACGATAGCCGCACCGCCGATGCTGCCAAAGTAAGCCATTTCATTCTCTGGAGTATAAAATTTAACAACTTGTGCATTAAGTGCCTGCGCAGCCGCACTTGCTAGGAACCATAAACTCATTGTTTGTGCTGAAAATGCTGCAGGAGCCAATTTTGTAGTTGCCGATAAACCTACAGGTGACATACACAATTCACCAAATACAACAATTAAATAACTAAGGACAAGCCACATTGGGCTAACCAATGAATCTGTACCGCCAAGATATGCTGGGATAAGGATGACCAAGAAGGACAAACCAGCAAATAATAACGATAATGAGAACTTTTGCGGTACTGTTGGCTGACGTTTTCCTAATTTCATCCATAATCCTGCAAAAATAGGCGCAAAAACAATAATAAATAATGGGTTTAAAGATTGGAACCAAGCTGGTGATATATGAATACCCATCCAATCTAGTTGAGTACGCTTATCCGCATAACTTGCAAGAATGGTTGAACCTTGCTCCTGAATAG
Organism: Neobacillus niacini; assembly: GCF_030817595.1. Taxonomy (GTDB): domain Bacteria; phylum Bacillota; class Bacilli; order Bacillales; family Cytobacillaceae; genus Neobacillus; species Neobacillus niacini_G. The sequence continues at coordinate 4,048,591 of NZ_JAUSZN010000001.1, read as the reverse complement.
ACCAGAACATAACCGCTGCAATAAATAGAGGGATATAAGCAATAATACGTGAACGTTCTACCGTTGTTGTTTTAGGGCTGCGGTACATAACTACAAAATAAATTGTAGGAATTAAGATACCAAGAAATGTAACGATGTTAATGAAGCTAGCGAATGTTAAAACGCCCATAGGGATTAAAACAGCGCATAAGACCGCTAAAACAACTACACCTAAGCCGATCAAAGTAAAAGTTTTTTTCTTTTCCGCTTTTGAAAGTGGGTTTGGAATAGTAGTACCTGCAAGACCAAGGTTTTTCTTTTTAGTTAATACAAACATAACAAGCCCAAGGAACATACCCACAGCAGCGATACCAAAACCTAAGTGGAAGCTATAATCCATCACACTACCAACAATAAGTGGTGATAAGAATGCCCCTGCATTTATACCCATATAGAAAATGGTAAACCCAGCATCACGACGCTCGTCTGTTTCGCTGTACATTTCACCAACTACAGTAGAAACATTTGGCTTCAGCATCCCTGTTCCGAGTACGATTAAAACCATAGATACAAAGAACATAGCAACACTGCCAGGTATCGCTAGGACAATATGACCGAGCATGATCAGTATTCCACCGTAGAATACCGCTTTAGATGTACCGAATATCCGGTCAGCTAACCAGCCTCCAATGATACCGGACATATAAACGAGTGATCCATAAATGGACATTATGGATAGAGCTAGGTTTTCGTCGAGCCCTAATCCGCCTTTTGAAACTTCATAGTACATATAGTAGACTAGGATGGCTCTCATTCCGTAATAAGAGAAACGTTCCCAGAATTCTGTAAAGAAAAGAGTGAATAAGCCCTTTGGATGTCCAAAGAAACCTTTCTGAGGGACACTATCCACAATTTTCTGCCTATTATAATTCGACATAATTCTACCTCCCTTTATATTATATTATAATACTTTCGATTGTTTTCAATTGTCAAAAACTATTTTTGGTAAATTGAATACTAATGTTTAGAAACATTGTTATAACAGGAATATTGAGATAATTTAGGTAAAAAGAAAGTTTTTTTAAAATAATGATTCTATTTAGATAAAATGAACTATTGCAAAAACTGTTCGGAGAGAATTGTGAATATTTTTTTAAAAAAGTGATACCGCTTTCACTTGTTTTTTTCGTAATTAATGGTATGATTGTATTAATAGTAAATAGTGATCACATGTTACTGATACGATCAGGCATGGTGGTAAAATAAAAGGCAATTTTCTGCCCTTTTATTGTGCCCCCATGCCTTTTTTATTTATTTTTTTTAAGTGAAGGGGTAATTGGCATGGTATTTAGTTTCTTTAAAAAGGAAAAGTTAAAAATAGTTGCACCAGTCAACGGAGCCATTATTCCGTTAGAGGAGGTTCCAGATCCGGTATTCAGTCAAAAGATGATGGGGGAAGGAATAGCGGTTATTCCCACAGCAGGAAATATTCATGCTCCTGTCAATGGAAGGGTAATCCTCATTGCTGCCACGAAGCACGCTATTGGCATTCGAGCGGATGATGGGACAGAGATCCTAATACATGTAGGGTTAGAAACTGTAGGTTTAAATGGAAACGGTTTTACGCTAGCTGTTCAGGAAGGCGATAAGATTTTAGTTGGTCAGTTACTAATGGAGGTTGATTGGAAATACATCCAATCACATGCAAAAAGCACGATAACACCTATCGTGATTACAAATAGCGAGGAAGGAAAAAGGCAATTTACTCTCACAAAGGGAGTGAGTGCAGTTCAAGGTGAAACAATAATGATCACATGTTCCTGAGGGAAACCTTCATTTGAAAGGGGGTGGGTGAATTCAAAGAGTAAATGATTATCGTATTATTATGTTGACCAGTCATGAGAAACTCAATTTGCTAAAAAAGAGTTGATAATGAGGAGTTCCAAGCTACCTAGCACTTATTATTATATTTTGCAGCTGTTCTAAGCTGGAATGATTTTATTAATTCTTGATAAAAAAGAATTGAGCCAAACCTGGCAGGAAAGCGTTGTTCAATGTTCTATAAAAAAGATAGGGGGACTAAAAACATGATGAAATATCTTCAAAGACTTGGCCGTTCTTTAATGCTGCCAGTAGCCGTTTTGCCTGCAGCAGCAATATTAATGGGTATCGGGTACTGGATTGACCCGACAGGCTGGGGAGCTGAAAGTCCAGTAGCAGCTTTCCTAATTAAAGCAGGTGGATCCATTATCGATAATATGGCTATCCTTTTTGCGGTTGGGGTAGCGCTTGGTATGTCAAAAGACAAAGATGGTTCAGCTGCAATAAGCGGATTGGTTGCTTATTTGGTTATTACTACTGTGTTATCAACAAACTCAGTAGCTTTGCTTCAAGGAGTTGATCCAGAAGCTGTTAACCCAGCATTCGCAAAAATTGGAACACAATTTACAGGGATTCTTTCCGGTATTATCGCGGCAATTATGTATAATCGTTTTAGTCATGTGAAGTTACCAGATGCATTATCTTTCTTTAGTGGGAAACGACTTGTTCCTATTATGACTTCCGTAGCGATGTTAGCAGTTTCATTAGTCATGTTCTTTGTTTGGCCAGTTGTTTTCTCTGGACTCGTTTCTTTTGGTAAAGGGATTAGTGATCTAGGTGCAATCGGTGCAGGGATATATGGTTTCTTTAACCGTTTATTAATTCCAATCGGTTTACACCATGCCTTAAACTCTGTGTTCTGGTTTGATGTGGCAGGAATTAATGATATTGGTAATTTCTGGTCTAGTAAGGGTGAACAGGGTATCACTGGTAGGTATCAGGCAGGTTTCTTCCCAGTTATGATGTTTGGTTTACCAGCCGCCGCATTAGCTATGTACCATACTGCTAAATCTTCGAAGAAAAAAACAGTGGCTGCCTTAATGATGGCTGCAGGTGTAGCTTCTTTCTTCACAGGGGTTACAGAACCTCTTGAATTTGCGTTTATGTTTGCTGCTCCTGCACTTTATGTAACACATGCTGTATTAACAGGTCTTTCATTAGCGATTGCAGCTGCGTTCCAATGGACAGCAGGATTTGGCTTTAGTGCAGGATTGGTTGACTTTGTGTTAAGCTTAAAAATTCCAATTGCAAACCAGCCATATATGTTACTTGTCCAAGGTCTAGTGTTTGCAGTAATCTACTATTTCTTATTCCGTTTTATCATTACAAAATTCAACTTAACGACACCTGGTCGTGAAGATGATATTGATGAAGTGGCGGAGGAAACGCAATCAGATGGTAATAAGTTTGCTGCCATGGCTGCTAAGATTTATGAAGGCTTGGGCGGAGACGCAAACGTTACATCTGTAGACAATTGTGTAACACGCCTGCGTTTAGAAGTGAAGGATATGGATGCAGTCGATCAGAAGAAGATTAAATCAACTGGTGTACCAGGAATAAATATTGTAGGAAAAAACAGCATTCAAGTTATCGTTGGTACAAATGTTCAATTCGTAGCTGATGAAATTGTTAAAATCCGTAAGGGAAAATAGGATTAAATAAAAACCGCTTGGACCATCTGGTTCAAGCGGTTTTTCACTTATCTATTTCTAATTCTTTCTATATGAATGGTGATATATCCGAGTTCTTGTTCAGGCAGGGTGATACCATGGTTTTTCGCAAGAAGCTTGGCTACTTTCTGTGAAACATTGTAGGATAGTGCGAATTTTTTTTTCAGCATCGTGAGCATTTCATCATCCATTATTTGCTGGGATTCATCACTTACTCTGGATAGAGTAAATCTCAGATGAGTCATTAAACGCTGATAAGAAAGGTCATCTTCTTCTATTGATATCTTAAGTGAATTTTTAATGGTCTGAATCATTTCACCAATGATAGCAGTCTGCCGTAGTGTTTGTTTCATATCGCTGCTTTGGGGCTTTGAGGTATGAATGTGCAGGGCAATGTAGGCTGCTTCATCCACTGGCATTTTTACTCCTGTCATTTTTTCAATATGTCTTATTGCCCACATGCCAATATCAAATTCTTTTTTATAAAGGATCTTTATTTCATCAAAAAGTTTATTTTTCAGGTGAATTCCCTCTGTTGCTCTTTCAATAGCAAAAGACAGGTGATCTGTTAGCCCGATATGAATATGCTCGTTTAATTTTAACCCCAGATTATCTTCTGCATAGGAGATAATATCTTCAGAGATAGAAAAATGTTTTTCAGGTATTTGCTGCAGAAGCTGTTGGAATTTCTCATTTTCCTTCATAACAAATAGCTTTTCAATTTTACTTGGATTGATGATGTCATTCTTCCTTTTTTCATAGGCAATTCCCGCACCAATGGCTATCTTTTCTTCATTGTTGTCTAAAACTACAACAGCATTGTTATTGAGGATTTTTTTTATTTTCACGAAACCACAGCTCCTTGTTACGCTATTACTACCATCTTACATTTTAAAACAAAATGGGTCTACCTTTTAAAAACAAAGCTATACAAAACCGCATATAACATGTATAACTAAAAAATAAATAACCAATAATTCCTATAAGAAAGGTGGGTTATGTTTGCCTGATAAAGTACGATCTATACCAAGACCGCTTGTGAAAACAAACCAATGGGTGATTGTCATTAGTGCCGTTTTAACACTGGTTTTCGGTGAGGGATGGTTTTTAATACTCCCATTACTTGCAGGAATATCGGGAATTGTTTTTAAATATAATCCGATAATGAATATTGCAAAGCTTTTTCTAAGGAAAAAACCAGATGAGTATATCCCGGAGGACTGGGAGCAGCAACAATTTAATCAAAAAATAGCTGTATTTTGTTTGGCGGCTGGGTTCATGAGTTTTCTGCTTGGCTGGAATACAGTGGGGTATGTGTTCACCATTATCGTTGCCACCGCGGCATTAGTGGCTATCCTAGGGTTTTGCATTGGCTGTTTTATTCATTATCAATGGAAGATGTATAAATATAAAAAGAGCAATTAAATCGTAAAAAAACTGATGCAGGCTTCTGCATCAGTTTTTTACTATAATACCGCTTTTGTTTTTAGTGATTTCTTTTGCCATGTGAAGGTAATGAAAAGTGTTATGACTAATAATACAAATCCCAATATGAAAGGATAGGAAATCTTGACGTCATATAGTAATCCTGCAAGTGTTGGTCCAAGGACGTTACCAATACTCATATAAGCATTATTCATCCCCATTGCAAAGCCCTGTTCGTTTCCTGCCAGCTTGGAAATCAACGTATTCAACACTGGGCGGAGTATAGAGGTGGATAGGAAAATAAAAAGTGAAATGATAAAGAATAGTGAGTAGCTTGAAGCGAACAGTGAAAATAAAAATCCAGCTGCCGCTACAGCAATAAATACATTTAATACAGATCTTTCACCGTAACGATTTACAATTCTATCAACCACAAAGAGCTGAACAATAACACTGACAATACCGGTTGCTGTAACCATTATGGCGATATCTTTCGCGGAAGATTGAAATTGGTTGTCAAGGTATAAACCTATAACCGATTCGTAGGCAATTAATCCAAAACTCATTACAAGTGTAATTACAAGTGGAATAAAATATGGCATTTTCACTGATCGGGCTATTTTGCTTGCCATGGACTCATTGTCATGGGGCATATCTGCTGAGTCTCCAATAGGAGTTGTTTGGCTCTCTTTTAATAGGAGAACGGAAAACAAGACAGAGACTAAAGATACAAGTGCTGATACTAAAATAGGAAATTTCAAACCGAACCCTGCCAAGAAACCACCAATTCCAGGACCCACAACAATTCCAAGAGACATAGCTGCTGAAACTAAGCTATTCCCTTTTGCACGTTGCTCCATCGTTGTAATGTCTGCGATGTAAGCAAAAATAGCAGGAACAAGCATTGCGCAGCCAATCCCGCCAACTGCACGAGAGGCATAAAGTACCCATATGGAGTTGGAAGCGTAAAAAATAAACATTGACAGGGTTAAACCTGCTAGTCCGTAAATAATCATCTTTCTGCGGCCATACTGATCTGTCCATTTGCCTGCAATCGGAGAAAAGATGAACTGAGCGCCGGCAAAGATTGCTATGAACAGGCCTGCAGCTGTTCCACCTTGATTAATGGACTCCAAATAGGCCGGTAATATGGGAATAATGATTCCAAAACTCCCAATTGCTATAAACATGTTGATCATCAACATGGTGATTTTCTTTCGTTGATCTCTTGTCATCAAGAAGCCACCTTTCATACAAAAAATTACACCTATCTTTAAAGTGTAAACTTTTTCACTGCCTTCTATCTTATATAGGCGTACATGCTTTTGTCAAAGGGAAAGTTTCTTAAGACAAAAGTAGTCGCTTGCTAATTTTTTTTAAAGAGGATAAAGGCAAGCAATGTATGTGGTTTTATTTTTTGATAATTCTGTACAAACTATTTCTAGAATTTGGTATTATTTATCTGGAAGGCAAGAATTTTTGGTAAGTGGAGGAGGATGGAATATGACGGGTACAATTGCAGTTATTATGGTATTTTCGATTCCAATCATTGCTATTTTAACGACTCATTTTCAAAAGCAGAATAAAATAAAATATAAAATGATTCAGGGAGAACTAGAACTAGAGAAACTAAAACATCAGAATTATTTAATTGAAACGGAAAGAATGAGACTTGAGCTCGAACATATGAAACTTAATGAGCCACAAGACAAAATTAAATTAGGTTAGAGAAACCAATAAAAATAGGTTCTATCCATTAGATAGGACCTATTTGTTATTTTGCGGGCTTGTAATTAGGATTTATTTTCAAAAGTGTTTCTTTATCACAAATCACAAAAAGCTGGGCATCCTCCGGAATCGGTTCGTCGAGTTTCTGATTGATATGAAGGTTCCCCCGATCTGCTACAAGCGTTGCACCTTTATCGAGCAAATCCCTAAAGGCATCCCGGTAGGTTATCCATTCAGGCTGTTTCGATATTTCATACATAGCTTCTTTATATTGGGTGCTCATTAACTCAGAATACATGTTGGTAACACCATGGGAAAAGAGAGAGCGGACGGCTGCATGTGAAATCATTTCCTGTGTTGGAATAAATTCATCCACCTTTACTCTTTGGAATAGGCGAATGTGCTTTTGATAAACAACTTCTGCCGTTACGTGAATCGGAGTATTTAGTTTTTCTTCTATTGATGTAATGGCTGCGGCAATCAACAGTGTTTTTCCATCAACGAGCATGGGGTCCTTTGTTGCATAATTGTCTTGTGTTATTTGGTCGGCAAAAATAATAACACCCTTTGCTTCAGGCAAATTAGCTTGTAACAGGGTTTCTTCATCGGTTGCATCACCGCGGACATAATACAATTGTTTCTCGACCATTGGTGAATTTTCTAGTTCGTCGATAATGACAATATCAATAGATTTGTCCGATTTCAAAATTTCTTGGATAGCAAGCTTGGATTTGTCACTCCAGCCAATTAGAATGATATGGTTTTTCCCTGTATATTTCATTTTTCCACCAACCTTGAGTTTATCAAACAGATAGACTATTTTTATCATTTTTCCAATAAAAACGCTGACCAGCCCAATACCCGTAATATACAACATAATTGTGAATGCCTGGCCCATCTGGGTGACGGGAGCATAGTCACCGAACCCAACCGTGGCAAGTGTTGTCAGCACCCAATAAATAGCAGTGAGATAGGTCCCAAATGTCTCTGGTTCAATGTACAAAATAATATAGGCGGCGAATAAAACGTATAAAATAAATACCGGAAAAAATATTCTGTTACGCAGCTTCGTTATATAGTATAGAAATTTTTTAAAGGACATTTCCGTTTATCTCCTCCCTGTAGAGTCACCGACTAAACTTATATTCCCAAAAAGGGCTAGAAAATAACCATGATTGGTTTTATAGATTGGAAGGCTTATAATGGAATCAATATTATTTGTCCTTGGGAGATGGAAGCCGTTGTCAAACAGTTCATTGAGAGAAAAAAATATCGTTTTTATTGGTTTTATGGGTGCAGGGAAAACAACGATTGGAAAGTTGGTAGCTAAAAAGCTGTACCGAGATTTTATTGATATTGATGAAGAAATTGAAAAAGAGTACAACATGCCAATACCTAAAATTTTTGCTGAAATTGGTGAAAAAGCCTTTAGAGAAAAGGAAAAAGAATTAATTCAGAATTTATGTGACTATAAGCTAAAGATTATTTCAGTTGGAGGGGGAGCATTCCTTCAGGAAGAAATCCGAAGGGTATGTCTTTCATCAAGTATTGTATTTTATTTGGATATTACCTGGGAGGCATGGAAGACCCGTTTAAGTTCGATTATTGACAGCCGTCCGGTCCTGCAAGGTAAGTCAATGGCAGAGATAGAAGAGTTATTTTACAAAAGAAAAGAAATTTATAAAAATAACTATCACTCAACGATTGAAATTAGCAATCAAGACATGGATGAATTAGCGGAGAGCATTGTAAAAACCCTGAAATTATCTTGGGAGTTGCACGAAACCAAGTAAAAGGTTCGAGTGGAGTGGAGACGATGAAAAGAAACGTTAAGGTTAGAGGATTAACAATAGGGGAAGGCGCACCTAAAATTTGTGTTCCAATGGTTGGGGCAACCATCACGGAGTTAGTAGAAGAAGCCTCATTTCTTAAAACAGTCGACTTAGATGTTGTGGAGTGGCGTGTTGATTTTTTTGAGCATGTGGAGGATATCGAGAAAGTAAAAGAGGCATTGAATGCAATACGATCCATTCTGCTTGATACACCGCTCGTTTTTACATTCCGCAGTAAAAAAGAGGGCGGAGAAAAGGAAGTCAGCGCTGCATACTATTTTGAATTAAATAAGGTGATGGCGGAGAGTGGTCAGGTAGATATTGTGGATGTTGAGCTATTTAATGATGATGAAGAGGTCAAAAGGCTTGTTGGCACAGCACATAGCTGCGATGTATTTGTTATTATTTCTAATCATGATTTTGATAAAACGCCGGCAAAGGAAGAGATTGTCTCCCGTTTACGTAAGGCCCAGGAGTTAGGCGGAGATTTACCGAAAATCGCGGTTATGCCGAGGAACACTGCAGACGTATTAACCTTATTGGATGCCACCAATACAATGAATGAGCAATACGCAGATAGACCGATCATTACGATGTCAATGGCAGGTAAGGGAGTCATCAGCCGTTTAGCAGGTGAAATATTTGGGTCTGCACTAACATTTGGCGCTGCTAAGAAAGCTTCCGCTCCTGGTCAGGTGCCTGTCACCGATTTACGGAACATTTTATCAGTAATTAATAGACATTTATAATCGCTTATATTTTTACAATTGATTAATACCTTGTTGCATAATGGTATTGCTTTTTCTTTACAGACAGTAATGAGACATCCTCATCACTGTCTCTTTTTTTTGCATAAATTAATAAAATTTCTAATACCTGGGTCGGTTCATTAAAGATAGTTGTCCATAGATTCTAGTGGATTTATTGAGGAAAAGGGTACAAACCCAATGCCTGTAACAGTGAGGATACATATAAATAAAGTACACTCTGACAATAGGGATAGATGGAAGGGGGGGACATGAGCGGACTTGGGCCTAAGAGGAGGTAGAGTCATCTCATGACATATCATGAAGAACTAGTTAGATTGGAAGGAGAAAATTATGATTCAACCTATGGTTTGGATGACCATTTTCGCTTTTGTAGTTACGCTCATCTTTATACTTTGGAGACCTAGAGGAATAAATGAAGCCATTCCTGCCACAATTGGTGCAATTTTTGTGATCATCAGTGGAAGTGTTTCTCTTACAGACCTTGGAGTTATTACCGAAACCATCTCAGGTGCGGCCATTACCATTATGGCCACCATCGTAATGGCGATTGTTTTAGAAAGTTTTGGATTTTTTAATTGGGTGGCAGAGAAGCTCGCTGCTAAAGCAAAGGGGTCAGGTATCCGCTTATTCTGGTATGTTAACCTTTTATGCTTTCTTATGACACTTTTCTTCAATAATGATGGAAGTATTTTAATCACTACTCCGATTCTTGTCATGTTGTTAAACAATATGGGGTTGAAAAATCATCAAAAGATACCCTATTTATTATCAGGAGGATTAATTGCTACAGCCTCGAGTGCTCCCATTGGTGTAAGCAATATCGTCAACCTCATCGCCTTAAAGATAGTAGATATGGATTTATATTTGCACACGGCGATGATGTTTGTACCGGCAACACTCGGTCTTTTGTTGCTAGTAGGACTGCTCTTCCTTCGCTTTAAAAAAGTAATCCCAAAAACTGTTCCTATTAAAGTTTCCGGATTGACTCGGAAGTCGTATCATCCACTAAAACCTAGTCCTGCTTATTCCACTGAAAGAGAACGGTCTCGGTTTATGCGAAATGTCCTTCTGTTTGTATTTGCCGTACGCCTTAGTCTCTTTGCCGCATCATACTTTGCGATCCCTGTTTCGTTAATGGCTGTTATTGGCTCTCTTGTTCTTTTAGGCTGGAGATGGGTTTATTTAAAAATTTCGCCGGTCGACATGCTGAAAAAAACTCCATGGTATATTCTTGTTTTCGCCTTTAGTATGTATGTCATTATTTACGGTCTGAATAATATTGGTTTGACCAATATGCTTATTGATTATATGCGTCCAATGGTACAAGGAAGCCTGCTCCATGCGAGTGTGATGATGGGAGCACTATTAACAGTTCTCTCAAACATCTTTAATAATCATCCGGCACTCATGGTCGGAACGCTTACGTTAATGAATATGGACCTTAGCCCGCTAGCCTTAAAAATCTCCTATTTAGCCAATGTAATAGGAAGTGATATGGGGTCATTATTACTGCCAATGGGAACACTTGCAACGTTAATGTGGATGCACATCGTTCGAAAAGGAAAAGTCATGATCACGTGGTGGGAATATGTAAAAATCACATTTGTTGTTATTCCTCCAGCGACGCTGTTTACATTAGTTGTCTTATATTATTGGGTTTCATGGTTATTTGGCGGAGCACTACAGTAGAGTAAAGAAACGATTAAAGGAGAATAAATGATGGTGTTTAAAGAATTACTTGGTAAAAATATTGAGATAGAGATTTCAGGTGGGAATTTTTACTCAGGTATATTAGTTGATTCTGGATTAGATATTCTTGTTTTATATGTGGGAAGAAGTGATAGGTTCTTTTATATTCCAACAGTTCATATTCAGCGGGTGAAAGAAGCAAAAGTGGACGAAAATTCGGTAGTGTATGAACCTCCTTTAGAAAAACCGCTTGAATCAGAATCACAAACGATCTCTTTTCGGGGAATATTGACGAATGCCAAGGGAAGATTTGTCGAGGTATATGTAACAGGTAATAAATCCATTCACGGCTATTTGACGAGTATCATGAATAATCACTTTGTGTTTTACTCACCCGTATACAAAACAGTGTTCATTTCGATGGATCATGTTAAATGGTTAATACCCTATCCGGAGCATAGTACTCCTTATTCCATCAGCAATCAGACTCTGCCTGCAGCTCCTGCCTCCATTCCATTAGCGAGAAGTTTTGAAGATCAATGCAAAAAGTTAGAAAACCAGCTTGTGGTTATTGATGGTGGTGATAGCAGTGAAAAGATTGGCTTACTTCAAAAAGTCTGGAATAACCAATTAACACTAATTACAGCAGAAAGGGATATCGTGTATCGCAATTTAGAGCATGTAAAAACAATACATTTCGCGTGAAGAAATGTAATAACATAAACGATTTTAAATGTAAAGGAGTAGTAGCCAGTGAAAAAGAACACAAAAAATAATCCAAGCTTGTTTGGCTGACAAGGATGGATTATTCTTCACTCCAGTGCGATAAAGTTGAACCGTGGTAGTAGGTGGTCCACGGTTTTTTTTTTGTTATACTTATTTTAATACTAAATTATGATTTGATTTTTAATTTTGTTCAAGTTCAAAAATAAAAATGTGGTTAAGGGGGATTGTAATGAAATATCGGAGCTTAGGGACAACAAATGAAAAGTTACCACTCATAGGGCAGGGGACTTGGACCTATGGAGAAAATCAAAGTGAGGCATTAGAAGAAATAAAGGCTTTAAGATATGGAATTGAAAACGGACTTACGTTAATAGACACAGTAATCTTGAGGCATTAGAACTGACTTTATCGGATGAGGATTTACAGGTAATTGATACATACTTTCCAAAACCGAATGAAGGTATGAGTTTAGTAAAGTACTAAATTTTGCACGACACAGAAAAAATCAAGTGCGGATTTTCCATCTCACAGCAGTGATGATCTTTTTTCTAGTCCTTGTACATATTTTCATTCCAATTTAATGGAGGTGAGTTTGTTGAAGCCAACGGAACGTACTGAACGAATAGAAATCCTCGATTATTTACGGGGGTTTGCCTTGATGGGAATAATCTTAGTAAATATCTTGCCGCTGTTGTCAGTTAAATTACCTGAACAAGGAACAGGGGATGCTTCCTATCAAATGTTTCTCTTTTTATTTGTTGAGGGCAGATTTTATACGCTTTTCTCTTTTTTGTTCGGTGTAGGCTTTTTTCTATTTATCTCAAGAGCAAATGCGAAGGGGAAAAATGGCTATATCTTATTCTTGCGACGGGTGGCGGCTCTGTTTATCTTAGGTTGGTTCCATGTTAAATTCCACCCGGGTGAGGCATTGACCGTTTATGCGATAACTGGACTGCTTTTACTCCCATTTTACAAATTGAAAAAGGAAAATAACCTTGCCCTTGGCTTAATCTTGCTAATCGCCCTAAGTATAATGGCTTCGAAGCTGTTTATGGTTGTACCGCTGATACTGCTGGGGATTGCTGCTGGTCAATATCGCCTGTTTGAAGGAGTGGCGGGGAAGGTGAAAAAGGTAGTAATCGGTACGGCTCTTTTGTTAATCGTTAGTATAACTGGACTGATTTATCAGTATCAACATGCACCGTCATATCCATTTGGTTTTTATAATGGAGTAGATGAAACAACTTATCGATTTTTAAGTATAGGAATCATGATTGGACCGCTTGTTTCGGCTTTATATGTTGGGGTGCTGATTCTGCTTTTGCAATTCCAGACTGTTCAGAAGCTGTTATCTCCTTTGAAGAGCTATGGGCGGATGGCACTGACAAACTATATCTTTCAAACTGTCTTTATCTATCTAGCAGGTTACGTATTCAACATGTTTGAGTCATTAACCTATCTTCAATCCCTACTAGTTTGTCTTACGATTTATATTATTCAGCTTACCTTTAGTGTGATCTGGCTGCGTTTTTTTCAATTTGGACCATTAGAGTGGATTTGGCGTGTTGTCACGTACTTGGAGGTTCCAACGATAAAGAAACAAGTAGAAGAGGTACATTAAAAAGGAGGACCCGCATGTCACCATGCAGGTCCTTTACCTATCTTCTGTTTGTTCCTTGCGGATATAATCTGAGTATTCCATGATGGCTAAGGTGTTATCGATGCTTTCTTGAAGGCGATTGGTATTCTTTGTTTTCTTCATCGTTTTTCGGTCATAGATGGAGGCGGGAAGCTTCGCACTTGGTGCCGTGTAAAAAGTTTTATCACTTATAAACGATCCTCCTGGCAGGTAATAACGCATTCCAAGCAGGTTCTTTTTATAGTGAAAAAGATTGTGGCCAATCATCTGCGTGTCGTGTTCTATGCCGAGTAAGTTTAATAGGGTCGGCATCAGGTCAACTTGCCCGCCGAGGTTTGAATACTTTTCCCCCGTAAAGAGACCAGGAACCGTAAATAACACTGGTACAACAAAGCGGTCCTGCATTGTATATTCGTGACCTAAAACCTCTTTTAATATGGTCTTATCTTTTTCAGTAACAGGTGCACCGTGAAGGCCAGAGTGATCACCATAAATCAGAATAACAGATTCATCATAGATTCCAAGCTTCTTTAGCTGTTTGATGAACAAGCCAATTTGTTCATCCGTATAACGAACTGATTGAAAGTAATTCCCCACATACGTTTCCTTAAAGTTTTCTGGTAAGTCTAGAAACTCGTATTCTTCAGGCATTTCAAATGGTGTATGGCTTGTGAGCGTAATAATATTCGAATACATTTTCTCGTGCGTCTTCAACTGTTTAGGAAGTTGTTCGTCCACAAATTTAAACAGCACTTCATCCGCGGGACCAAAGCCAATTTCCTTTTCATTTGGAATCTCGTTACTGGTATAGATATAATCAAATCCCAGTGCTGGATATAACTTATCACGACTCCAATAGGTAATATCATCGGCATGATAGGTTGCAGCACCGTAGCCATTCTTTTTTAGAGTCCGAACAAGTGAAGGAATCTCTTCACCCTCAAGGGTATTAACGGTAGGGTCCATGCCTTCCGGGTATAAGGAGGTGTGCATGAGCCATTCAGCATCTGATGTGTTACCTGCCCCAATTTGCTGATAAACATTATCGAAATAGGCACTTTCTTTTAAGAATGCATTTAAATTGGGTGTGATTTCCTGTCCATTAATCTTTTGATTAATGGTGAATTCCTGTAATGACTCCCATTGGATAATAAAAACATGGCGGTCTTTTGCAAGACCAAAGGTGCTATGTTCTGCAGCTGGGACATATTTATTGCCTTTTAGCTTTTCAAGTTCCTTTTCTGACATATACTCCTGGCTGGCAAAGGCTGTCCCAAGGCTGTTTTCATAGGCTTGAACGAATTGAGATTGGATATAGCCATGCTTCTTTGCAAAGTAGGATACATCAATTAAAGGATAGCGAAAAGCGATAACAGTCATGATGAGTCCGATACAGCCAAAGCTGACTGCCCATCTCTTTGCTGAGACAAAGGATGTTGCCCTTTTTTTGAAAAACCACATAACCGGGACGATTAAGATCGTATCTAAGAAAAATAAAAAGTCATAAGGGCTTCCAAGCAGGGCAACTGTGCCTCCAACAGAGTTGGATTGATAAATTTGTTTGACATCATAATAAGATGGTACGGTTGAAAAATACCGTGTATAATAAACAACGACAATGAACAGAACTGACAGGATTAAGCTATAAAGCCATATGGCTAACCAGGTCCGTTTTTTAAAAAGCAGCGTCAGGACCGATAAAACAAATGCCCACATTGGAAACTCAACAAGCAGCACATGAAAAAATGATATATTTTCAAAAACGACAACCTGGAAAGCATAAATTTTTACAAACAAAACAACCAATAGTAATACAATTGGATGTTGTAAACCAGTACTCGAAATCTTAATCATAGAAAACACCTCAAAAAGATACTCTTCTCTCTTTAACTTATCAAAACATCTACAATACTATCAACTAATAATCGTGATAAAATAAATAATTTTCGGAAACCTTAAGTTTCTCGCTGAAATTAATTTTCCAGTATGATATGATTATGCGGAATTTTGGCAAAAATAACTTTATAACGAATTAAAGGGGGAATACGATGGAGGTTAACAATCAGGGCGCGACATCCATTTCTACTGGGAGTATATTTTCAAATCGAATTGTATTAGCCATTATGTCTTCAAACTTCTTACTTCAGTTAGGAATTTGGATAAGGAATTTTGCGATTTTACTATACGTGACCGATATTACCGATAATGATCCGGTATATGTTTCCTTAATATCGGTTGTTGAGTTTACCCCGATATTTATTTTTTCATTTATTGGCGGGACTTTTGCTGACAGATGGAAACCTAAATTGACGATGGTTTGGTGCGATATGTTATCTGCTGTATCGATTGGTTTGGTCCTGCTGGCACTACTTTTTGGCTCGTGGCAAGCAATATTCTTAGCGACGCTGATTTCAGCTATTCTTTCACAGTTTTCCATGCCTTCAGCAATGAAACTACTGAAGCAGCATGTACCAGGTGAACAGCTGCAATCCGTTATGGCCATCTTCCAATCGTTGATGGCAATATTCATGGTCATCGGTCCTGTAATTGGAACACTTGTCTATCAAAAATATGGAATATACATTTCGATTGGTGTCATGGGTGCGATGTTCTTACTTTCGGGACTGGTGTTAATGTTCCTTCCGCGTGATTTGGAGAAGGAAAAAAACGAGGTTCAAAATAATTTTAAAAAAGAACTAGCAGATGGTTTCCGTTATGTGATGTCAAAAAAAATCTTGAAATCAATGGGCGGTATTTTTGCTGTGTGTGGTTTAGCTGTTGGTTTGATTTCACCGTTAATGATTTTTATTACGATTGAAAAACTTGGAATGCCCAAGGAATCACTTCAGTGGCTGTTAATGGCAAATGGTATTGGTATGCTCGCTGGCGGTGGTATCGTCATGGCATTCTCGAAAAAGATCTCACCTCAAAAGCTTCTTGCAATCGGGATTTTTGCAAGCATGGTATTTACTATTGGGGTTGGCTGGTCGACTAGCTTTGCAGTAACGCTGGTATTACAAGTATTGAACGGTGTATTCTTTCCGTGTATTCATATTGGGATTAACACCATCATTCTGAAATATTCGGAAGAAGCATTTATAGGGCGTGTGAATGGTGTACTTAGTCCGTTGTTTATGGGGATGATGGTGATTGGAATGTCGATTGCAGGTGTTGTGAAAATTCCACTGACATTATCTGGTGTTTATACCGTATCCGGTATATTATTTTTGATTGGTTCCTTACTGGTTGTTCCGCTTTTCAAGGTAAAAGAAGAGGGGCCAAACATCTCCATTGCCGAGAAGCAGCCCCAGGCTTAGTCAAAAAAAGGGTGCTTAAGCTCAGCTTAATGCACCTTTTTTTTGATTTTCTTGATCGACGCTGGTTAATTGCTGCTCTGCAAATTCACGATATAATTCATGTGATTGTGTTAATTCTTGATGAGTCCCCATTCCTGTGACTCGCCCTTTCTCGATGAAAATGATTTTATCAGCGTCGACAATCGTAGATAAACGGTGAGCAATAACAAAGGTAGTACGGCCTTCCATTAGCCGGGATAATGCCTGCTGAACAATTCCTTCTGATTGGCTGTCAAGGCTTGCTGTTGCTTCGTCCATCATTAGTATCTTAGGGTCACGTAAAAAAGCGCGTGCAATCGCTATACGCTGCCTTTGACCGCCAGAAAGTTTTACCCCGCGTTCGCCAACCTCTGTGTCCAATCCTTCCGAAAAGGATTTAATAAATTCACTTGCATATGCCATCTCTGCCACTTTCCATAGCTGGTCATCTGAAATTGATTTACTATTTGGCAGCCCATAACATAAATTTTCGCGGATGGTTCCCGCCATCATTGCACTTTCCTGTGAAACATAACCAATTTGACTGCGCCATGCTTCAATGGATAAATCTGTTATTGGAATATTACCTACCATTATTTTCCCAGAGGTAGGCTCATAAAAGCGTTCAAGTAAGCCGAACATAGTCGTTTTGCCACCGCCGCTAGGACCAGCAAAGGCAATCATTTCACCTGGCTGTGCTTCAAACGATACATCTTCTAGGACTGGTTCATCTTCACTATAGGCAAAAGATACATGGTTGACGAGAATAGGTTTATTTGTGATGTCCAGCTCCAGCCCTTCCTGCCCTTCTTCTAGAGGCAGGTTTAAGATATCAATAATCCGCTCGGTAGCCCCTTTTGCTTTTTGCAGCTGGGTAAAGAACATCGCGAAACTCGTTATCGGAAAAATGATTTGAAAAAGGTAAAGTAAGAATGCTACAAGTGAACCAGTAGACATGGTTCCGTTGGCCACCCGCATTCCGCCGTACCCGATTATCATCACGATGACAATCATGACGACCAGGTACATGATAGGAGCAATTAAGGCGGTGATTCGTGCTTCTTTTAACCCAAAACTGAGCAAATTGCCAATGCCTGTTACCCCTTTTGTCTCTTCATGGTGTTCTGCAGTGGATGCTTTCATTAAGCGGATTTCACTTAACGTTTGTTGAATGCTTCCTGTAAAGGCGGCAGTCTCATCCTGCAGGCCGCGGGAGATTTTTGCCATCTTCCTTCCGAGCGGCATCATAATCATAAACGTAAGAGGAACAGATATTAACATGATAAGTGTCATTTTCCAATCCATTATCAATAAAATGACGATGGCACCGATAATAGAAATAATCCCTGAGATGAATTGTGGAAAATGATTCGAAATTAAATCGCGAACAACACTTGTATCATTTACAATTCGGCTGACGGTTTCGCCGCTCGATTGTTTATCAAAATAACTGACAGGTAAACGAATTAATTTTACCCACATTTTTTCACGCAGCCGGGCGACGATTTTTTGGCCGACAAAACTTAACAGGTAAATCGATACCCCGCTAATCATTGCTTGGAAGATGAATGCTGCACCTATCCCAATTATGAGTGGAACACTTAGCGATGAAACAGAGAATCCATCTACTAAGTTTTTCGTTAGTACTGGAACAAGAAGTCCTGCAAGTGTCGTAATAAGACTTGCAGATAACCCAAAAACTAATGCAGCTTTCGGGATGTTAGCAGATAAAATGAGAGAGATAAATGGTTTTAAACCATCCTTGTTTTGTTTCATTTAGTAAAACTCTCCAATCCTTATAAAAAGAAAGATTTTCATAAGCAATCATACGTTCATAGGGAATGATATGCAAATGATAATTTGGTAAGATTAAGCGAGTAGCGGAAAGAGAGGAAAAATAAAAATGAGTGATTCAAAAGTATTAACTGAATCAAAGGGAAAAAGCGAATCAAGTGCATGGTTATTTGTGATCCTTGCAGGATTTCTTGAAGTAGTCTGGGCAAGTGGATTTAAATATGAAGAAGTACCTTCTCTCGTTGTGCTTATAGCGATTTTATTAAGTTTTGATTTAATTATAAGAGCGACAAAAGTGATACCTGTTGGGACGGTATATGCTGTATTTGCCGGGATTGGCACCTTAGGAACGGTTATAGTCGAGATTGTATTTGAAAACGGCTCGGTTAGTCCATTAAGAGTTGCCCTTATTTTATTACTTTTGGCTTGCATAATTGGCTTGAAATTAACAAACAAGGAGGGTGGTGTTTAATGGATTGGCTAATGCTTATTTTAGGCGGTTGTTTTGAAGTCGTTGGGGTTATCGGTTTAAAAAGAACAGCTGATAAAGGTAACTTTATCAATTATCTAATCCTAATTGGAGGGTTTATAATGAGTTTCCAACTGCTCGTTCGGGCGATGGAGACGATTCCCTTATCAACTGCCTATGCCGTATGGACAGGGATTGGAACGGTAGGAGCTGCGATAGTTGGTATGGTTTTCTTTAAGGAATCAAAGAGCAGGCTTCGTATGGCTTGTATTCTAGGTATTATTTTTTCAGTCGTTGGTTTAAAGCTCGTACATTAAATAAGAAGAGACATCTCTCGATTGGTCGGGAGATGTCTTTTCTGTAATGCTTAGACGAGCTTTTCTAGTTCTGAAAAAA
Source organism: Neobacillus niacini (assembly GCF_030817595.1). GTDB lineage: Bacteria > Bacillota > Bacilli > Bacillales > Cytobacillaceae > Neobacillus > Neobacillus niacini_G. The sequence goes on along the minus strand of NZ_JAUSZN010000001.1, from coordinate 4,029,258 downwards.
CTGCTTCGTAATCTTCTTTTTTGTCGGCTTTAAAGGAGGTATTCATATAAGTAATCACTCCATCTCGATTGACAACAAACACCGAACGGATCGCAACGCCGCCTTTTTCGTTATACACCTTGTAGTCCTTGATCGTCTGCCTTTGCCAATCGGAAGCTAATGGATATGGCAATGTCCCCATACTGGCTGCAAAAACGCGGTGCGAGTGAATATGATCCGCACTGATTGCAATAACCTCTGCACCTAGCTGTTCAAATCGTTTGTAGTCCTCTTTCCAAGAGGCGATTTCTTTAATTCAGCCGGGAGTAAAATCCATCCCATAAAAAGCGACAACCACGTTCGTCTTCCCCCGATAACCGGAAAGCGAAAGGGGATCCTTCGTTGTTGCTGGTAACGAAAAATCAGGGGCTGTATCCCCAACCTTCAAGGTCGATTCCAAGATAACTCCTCCATTCTTGAAACAATATCCTTTGCTAGGATTTCCATCTTTTTAAAAAATTACACAAAAAAGATGGTGCATAGGCACCATCTCAGGCTGTCGAGAAAATCTCGACAGCTATTATTTTTTGTAATTACTTTAATGATTCACCGCATTAATATGCTATAATATACATATAAATAACAGGACGGTGGATAGAATGTATAAGCCAAAAAGAGAAATACAAAACGAAGCTGAATTTGTTTTTATTGATGATTTAGTACCGCAAGATCACCTATTAAGGAAGGTGGACAAGTATATTGATTTTTCTTTTATTGGTGAGAAGGTCCGTCCTTTTTATTCAGAAAATAACGGGCGTCCTTCGGACCCTATACAGCTCTTTAAGATGATGTTTATCGGATATTTTTATGGCATTCGTTCTGAACGACAATTAGAGCGTGAAATTCAGACGAATGTGGCCTATCGATGGTTCTTAGGATTAAAGCTAAACGATACAGTTCCCCATCATTCCACCATTAGTTGGAATCGGCGAACCCGTTTTAAAGATACAAATATATTTCAGGAAATTTTTGATGAGATTGTCTTCAAAGCAATTAACCACAAGATGGTTGGAGGAAGAGTTTTATTTTCCGATTCCACACACCTTAAAGCGAATGCAAACAAACATAAATTCTCTAGAGTTGAAGTGGAAGTTGAAACACGTGAATATGTAGAAGATTTAAACAAAGCTATTGAGGAAGACAGGAGAGATCATGGAAAAAAGCCTTTAAAGGAAAAGGAGGAGGTGACCGAGAAAAAGGAAATACGACTGAGCACAACTGATCCTGAATGCGGGTTTATGTCACGAGAGAATAAACAGGAGATGTTCTGTTATCTTGATCATCGAACTACCGACATGAAGTTCAACATCATAACTGATGCGTATGTTACACCAGGAAATGTTCACGATTCTGTCCCCTATCTTTCACGGTTAGACCGTCAGGTCGAACGTTTTGGATTTAAAGTAGAAGCTGTGGCACTTGATTCGGGTTACCTGACAAATCCGATTTGTAAAGGACTTAATGAACGCAATATTTTTGGAGTTATCGCTCACAGAAGATATCAATCAACAAAAGGGTTATTTCCTAAATGGAAGTTTACATATGACAAAGATAGAGATTTGTATGTTTGTCCAAATGGTCAGGAGTTACAATATCGTACAACTACAAGAGAAGGTTATCGGGAATATAAGTCAGATCCTAAAAAGTGTACTAACTGCCCACTCCTGCCTGAGTGTACAAAATCTCAAAATAAAACAAAAGTAGTTACCAGACATGTTTGGGAGGAACATAAGGAAAAGGTTCGACTTAACAGACTTTCAAAGTCAGGTAAAATACTATATAAATTTAGAAAAGAAAAAGTAGAGCGAAGCTTCGCAGATTCAAAAGAACTGCATGGGCTTCGCTATTGTAGGTTACGGGGATTGCAAAATGCGAGTGAGCAAGTGTTACTTACCGCAGCATGCCAAAACATGAAAAAGATTGCCACGCACTTAGCCAGGTTTGAAAAAGTGTGTGGCGATCTCCAGGTTCATTCCCCCTGTTGATTGGAGCGGAAGGTGCGAAGACTCCTGCGGGAGTACGGGGCTGGGGAGACCCCGCAGGCGCTTAAGCGCTGAGGAGGCTCCCCGGCACGCCCGCGGAAAGCGAAGCAACTGGAGCGGAAATCAACAGGCCTTCGGGCAGGCAGAAAAATAAAAATTGCCGAGAAAGATACCTTTCTCGACAATCTGAGATGGTGCATAGGCACCATCTAATTGTGCTTAATAAGAAATTGCCTGGCTTCCGAACTGGTTCCAGCTTGTGACAAAGCTCTGAAAATTGGCTGATTTATTCTGTTCCGGATAAAAGGGATCATTAAAATACACGTTGTTTTCATCATAGCCGGTGACTAAAACAGAATGCATTCTGCGGGTGATATTGATTTCTCCTTCTTTTGTTTTCCATGTTTCCCATTGCTCTTCTGGTAAAAAATCAAATGTACTGCCGACAATTACCCAAACGGGTTTACCCTCGTTTAGCTTTTTTTGCACAGAAGAAAAATGATCTCCAGTAAGATTTTCGATTTGGCCAGGGAGGTATTTGTCTGCAAGGTCTTCAATTACCTCGTGGTAAACACCTAATCCAGGCTGATTATAGGTATACATATTCCCGACAAATCCCTGATGAGGATTTCCGAAGTATCCATCACTGAAATAAGGAACCTTTGGAATCTCCTCTGCCAGAGTTAGTTTGTCAACAGAAACGCCAGCAAAATTAAGTAACATCGCCAAACTGGTTACTTCACATCCCCTTGGCAGCTCAGAGAATTGTTGCAGCGCTGGAACAGTTAATAGGATACTTTCTTTCATGATAGGCTCCTTTTGATATACAACTACTGTCCGATCTACATGAACAGCAGATGTATATTCTAAGCTCGTTTGAATCGGAGAGTTAGAAGCATAGTAAATTGGAAGTATTAATAGGAGGCTTAACAATGATATCTTTTTTTGCTGCTGATTTTTCATTAAGCGACTCCTTTTTTATTTCTCCTAACATTCTATAAATCTCTTATACTTAGTTTGCCATTCTCCATAAAATGGATTTTTCCTCCGCCAAAAGGTGGATAATTTGAGAATCATATATTAGATTTACGGGGTAAACACCATGTTTATGTCACAAATTATTCAGAAATAATTGGAAATAGTTCACGATTGTTTATTGACTAGACAAATTACACTGTTTATAATCAAGGGTATAAGACGTTGATAATGATTTTCAATGTCATTTATTTTTGTTTCTAAGTGATAAGGATTCTCAATAAAATTGAGAATGATAGAAAAATAGAAATGTTGAGGACTGCAATGATGAAGAAAAGATATTTACTACTAGGATTAATCGTCTTATCTGCTGTTTCCTTGTTTGTTGGGGTTAGCAGTATATCACCATTGGACTTGTTAGATGTCCAATCTGAAGAGACACAGATTTTCCTTATCAGCCGAATGCCAAGGCTAGTAGCAATCCTACTTGCAGGAGCTGGGATGAGTATTGCAGGTTTGATTATGCAGCAGCTTAGCCGAAACAAATTTGTATCACCGACTACCGCTGGAACACTAGACGCAACCCGTCTTGGTATCCTTGTCTCGATGCTGTTGTTTGCAAATGCAACCATGCTTGAAAAAATGGCAGTAGCCTTTGTTTTCGCGCTTGCTGGTACGTTTGTTTTTATGCAAATTCTTGACCGAATTAAGTTTAAGGATGCTATATTCATACCGCTTGTGGGTTTGATGTTCGGAAATATATTATCCTCAGTGACGACTTTTTTCGCATATCGCGCTGACGTCATTCAAAATATGTCTGCATGGCTGCAGGGTGACTTTTCAATGATTATGAAGGGCCGATATGAATTGCTCTACATAAGTATTCCGATATTAATTATTGCTTATTTTTATGCGAACCGCTTTACAGTTGCTGGAATGGGTGAGGATTTTTCAAAGAATCTTGGACTTGCGTATCGCCGTGTGGTGAATATCGGTCTCATCCTTGTTGCACTAGTAACGACAACAGTGGTTCTGACCGTCGGAATTATTCCATTTTTAGGCTTAATTATTCCAAATATCATATCAATTTTTAAAGGCGATCACTTACAAAAAACATTGCCGCATACCGCACTCCTTGGCGCCATCTTCCTTCTGATTTGCGATATTTTGGGCAGAGTGCTCATTTATCCATATGAAATTTCAATCAGTCTTATGGTTGGGGTAATTGGAAGCGGAATTTTCTTATACTTACTGTTCCGGAGGAAGGCATATGCGTAACTCAATCAAACTACTTGTCTTTGCCTTAATTGCTGCCGGAGTGTGTGCTATCTATCTATTCCATGAATTAAACGGGAGTTTTGGATATGCTCTTCCAAAACGAACGATCAAAGTACTGGCGATGGTTTTAACCGGAGTCACAATCGCTTATGCAACAGTTGTTTTCCAGACGATCACACATAACAAGATTTTGACACCGAGCATTATGGGGTTGGATTCGCTTTACATGCTCCTGCAAACCTTAATTATTTTCTTTTTAGGCTCAGGACACATGATTATCGTCAACAAACAGGTGAATTTCCTACTTTCAGTTGTTGTAATGATTGTTTTTGCCCTAATTTTATACAAGTTTTTATTTAAAAAGGGAAATCAGCCGATCTACTTTTTATTGCTAGTTGGAATCATTGTGGGGACATTTTTCTCTAGTATCTCAACGTTTTTTCAGGTACTGATTGATCCAAATGAATTCCAGATTGTCCAAGACAGGATGTTTGCGAGTTTTAATAATATCAATTCAGACTTAGTTTGGCGGGCTATTGCCATCGTTGCTCTTGTGATGATATATGCATGGCGTTTTTTAAAGTATTTAGACGTCTTGTCATTAGGTCGAGATACAGCAATCAATTTAGGGGTTCCATATGATTCAATCGTCAAACAAATGCTGATCGTCGTTGCAGTCTTCATCTCAATCTCGACTGCTTTAGTTGGACCTATTACCTTTTTTGGCTTAATTGTGGCCAATCTATCCTATCAATTTTTCAAGACTTACAAACACAATATCCTAATCACAGGAGCGATCCTCATGAGTATTATCGCTCTTGTTGGCGGGCAATGGGTGGTTGAACGAGTATTTACTTTTTCAACAACGTTAAGTGTCATTATTAACTTTATCGGTGGAGTGTACTTCATCTATTTACTGCTAAAGGAGAGGAAAGCTGCATGATACAAGTACGAGGATTGTCAAAGTTATATGGGAAGAAATCCGTTGTTGAGGATGTCACCGTTGATATTCAGCCGCGGAAAATCACGAGCTTTATCGGTCCGAATGGGGCAGGTAAATCGACTTTACTATCAATGGTGAGCCGTCTTCTTGATGCAGATACAGGAGAAGTGCTAATTGATAAATCTGATGTGAAAAAGATGAAGTCAAATGATTTTGCTAAGAAGGTATCGATCCTAAAACAATCCAATTATATGAATGTGCGCCTGACGATTCGCGAACTCGTATCCTTCGGCCGCTTTCCCTATTCGAAGGGGAGGCTAACGGAGGAAGACGAACGGATTGTTGACCAATCACTTGAATACATGCACCTAACTGATATGCAGGACAGTTTTTTAGATGAATTATCTGGTGGTCAAAGGCAGCGTGCGTTTATCGCGATGGTTATCGCTCAGGATACAGAGTACATTTTGCTGGATGAACCATTGAACAATCTAGATATGAAGCATTCCGTTCAAATTATGAAAATCCTGCGCCGTTTGGTTGATGAACTTGGAAAAACAGTTGTCATCGTGCTGCATGATATCAACTTTGCGTCGGTTTATTCAGATAGAATCGTAGCGATGAAGGATGGTAAGGTCGTAAAAGATGGACCTACCGAAGAAATTATTGAATCAGCCGCATTAAAAGAGATTTACGATATGGATATTCCCATCCAGAAAATGGATGGCTGCAGAATTTGCGTATATTTTAGCGCATAATAAAAGGAGAGATATGTTGTGAAAAAGTGGAGTTTTTTAGTTTTAATGGTTTCAATGATTTTATTATTAGCAGCATGCGGATCTAAGGAAGAAAGTAAGGCAGAACCAGCGGATGCAAAAACGGCAGCTTCTGAAAAAATGACAATTGAACATAAGTATGGAAAAGTAGAGATCGATAAAAATCCAGAAAAAGTAGTTGTTTTTGATTTTGGTATTTTAGATACATTAGATGAATTAGGTGTGGAAGTTACTGGAGTTCCGCAAGCAGCCATTCCTCCATACTTAGAAAAATATGCAGGCGAAAAATATACAAACGTCGGAAGTTTAAAAGAACCAGATTTTGAAGCGATTCATGCGATGCAGCCTGATGTAATTTTCATCAGCGGCCGTCAAGCAGAATTATACGAACAGTTTGCAGAAATTGCTCCAACTGTTTTTGTAGAATTAGATTATACAAAATACATGGAGTCATTCGAGAAAAATATGAACCTTGTTGCTGATATTTTTGATAAGAAAGAAGAAGTAGCTAGCGCATTAGAAGAGATTAATGCAACGGTTGAAGAAGTAAATAAGAAAGCCTCTGAAAATGGTAAAAAAGGGTTAATCGTTCTTGCGAATGAAGGAAAAGTGAGTGCTTATGGACCAAGCTCCCGTTTTGGAATTATCCATGACGTTTATGGTTTTGGTGCAGCTGATGAGAAAATAGAAGTATCAACACATGGCCAAAGCATTACCATGGAGTACATTATGGAGACAAACCCAGACGTATTGTTTGTTATTGACCGTAACACAGCAGTAGGCGGTGAAGCCGGTGCTGAAAAGGTAATCGAAAACGAGCTTGTTAAAAAGACAACGGCCTTCAAAGAAGATAAGATTATTTACTTAGATCCAGATACTTGGTATCTAAGCGGCGGCGGATTAAAATCTGTAAAACTAATGGCTGAAGAAATCGAAGCAGCATTGTAAAATTACGAGCAAGGTACATACCTGGCTTTATCTATAGGGAGGGATATTTATGTTTTATCAAGTGAGAAAAATTGTAGTCAAAGAGGGATATAGCGATCAGGTGGTCGAGAACTTTTCAAACCGCGGCGGTTTATTGGCAACTCGACCTGGATACATTGGCAGACAGATTTTGGTTAAAAAAGTTCGCCGTGGTGAAGAAGAAGTTATGGTTATGGTTCAATGGGAATCTGAAGAGGATTGGAAAAATTGGGAGAAGAGCCCCGAGCATATTGCCGGTCATAAGGCAAAGCCAAAGGCAGATAAGCCTGAGTATATTGTTGAATCCAGTCATGATCTTTACTATGTAAAAGGTTAAGGTTAAATGGACAGAGGCTGATGCGAATAGTCACTATGTGTGACTAAACGTGTCAGCCTCTTTTAATTACTCTTTTTCGATTTCGACGTTATGTTCTTTTGCAAGTTCATCCAGCTTATCATTGTAGTCTTCGATTTTCAGACGTCCTTCTTCTAGGAGCTGATTGGCTTCTTCAACCAAACTAGCATCTTGTTTTTCGAGTGCTTCCATAATTTTTTCAAACGCACTAAACTGGAGTTTGGCACCAGAAAGGTAAATCTCATGGACCTCCTTCAACTCATCACTTTCAATACTAACGGTCTCAAGTTCAGAAATTAAATCCGCATAGTTTGGAATGACCTCGTTGACCAAGGCATCATACATGGTTTGATCATCTGTATAATTGAATCCCGCAACACCTTCATATGCTGAAACTGCCTTCTCTTCCAGGGTTTGTGCCGCTTTCATCTCCTCATTTATATAATTTAAAATATCATCTTGAACCGGTCCCCCACAACCAGCTAGAACAAGCAAAAGGCCAAGTACAGCAGCTGCCAACACCCGTCTCACCATAACCCCACCTCCATCGACCAGTATATGAACCACCGGAAGTCCACTATGTATGAAGAAATTGAAAATAATCGGGTTAGAAAAATTTTGTTACAAAAACAATTAAATGCCTAACAATCTTTATGCCAGTCCATCATTAGATAAAGAGACAAGATTATTATAGATAGGGATGGGTAGAAAATGGCGAAAAGGAACAGAGGGAAAACAATCAACTACCTGCCATCAAGAGGACGCGGGACATGTCCTTTATGTGGGAGAACAAGAATAAAGCTGTTATATCCGTTTAAAACAGAAACCAACCAAACCATCAAAGTATGCAAAAACTGCAGAATTAAATAACAAAGTTCCTAAGGATTGGTATCCTTAGGAATTCAGATTGTCGAGGAAGGGTGTCTTTCTCGGCAATTTTTTTACTATTATATGTTGTAAATTATATTTGAGGGCTAATGCACACACGCCGCCTAGAGGATTCGTTCTAAATAGGGTGGCCTGAGGACAAATCGTAGGCTTTGCCGGAAGGATTTGTCCATAATAGGGTGGCTTGAGGACAAATCGTACGTTCTGCCAGGAAGGATTCGTCCATAATAGGGTGGCTTGAGGACAAATCGTACGCTCTGCCGGAAGGATTTGTCCATAATAGGGTGGCTTGAGGACAAATCGTACGCTCTGCCAGGAGGATTCGTCCATAATAGGGTGGCTTGAGGACAAATCGTACGCTCTGCCGGAAGGATTTGTCCATAATAGGGTGGCTTGAGGACAAATCGTACGCTCTGCCAGGGAGGATTCGTCCATAATAGGGTGGCTTGAGGACAAATCGTACGCTCTGCCGGAAGGATTTGTCCATAATAGGGTGGCTTGAGGACAAATCGTACGCTCTGCCAGGGAGGATTCGTCCTTAATAGGGTGGCTTGAGGACAAATCGTTACGCTCTGCCGGAAGGATTTGTCCTTAATCCGAGGGCTTTCAGGACCATTATACTTGCTACCTATATTAGTAAAAATCTATACACTGTTAAGGTTATAAAAAAGATAATGGCTGTCTAGACTTTCTAGACAGCCTGAGGTCCTAAGCATACCTACTTAGGTCTTTTAATGAAGCAACTGTCCGCCTGGGGTGGAAAGTGTCCACGAGCGGTGCCTGTCACCATTAATGTCACCATCAATTTTGTCACCATAAAATGTCACCACCAAATGTCATCAACCAGAAAGGAATTTATGTGGATATGTCTAAATAGTATTAGATTAGCGGTTATATGAATGACATTACTTTGTGAATGAGGCGGGGGTATGAAGGGAAGGTTTAGTGGGCTGTTGGATTTGTTGTCTCATGGGGCTTGGTGGTACATAACGGTAATATCAGTGGCCCTTTTTGTTTATTCGGAGACGAAGGTATATGATTTGCTTCTTAATGTGTGCAGCGGTGATGATTGTCAGGATTTATTCCTTTTAACTGCTGAGGAGGCACAGAGTTTACTCTCCTTTGGGATGTCCATGTCCTTCTATAGCGGGATTCTTGTTGTCCTTTTGCTTATACAGTTTTTATCCTTCTTCGTAGTCGGCACTCTGCTTTATGTTTACGGCATGAGAGACCGAATTTGTTTATATACCTCGATATTGCTTATTGCTACCGGAACGATTATGAGTATAAGTATGCCTATCATTACGGAAGCGCCACATTTAGACAGTTTTTTCAGGGTTGAAAGCTTTGTAGGGGATCTATATTTATTCTTTTTCTTCCTGTATCCCGATGGAAAGTTCCGGCCAAAGTGGCTGCTCTATCCAGCAACTATTGGATTAGTTGGTAATATTGGTATTTACTTTTTACCAGGTTCATTGATAGACCCTACAACATGGCCAATAGCCGTTCGATCAGGAATTTGGATTTCACTGCATGCTTTTGTGATTTACTCGCAAATTTACCGCTATCGCCATGCTGAAACAAAGCAGTTAAAAAGGCAGATATGCTGGTTCGCAGTTAGTTTGAGTGGATTTATTTTCTCGGTGCTATCCCTGCTGTTTTTTTCAACATTTGGTGATAACGGTCTTTTAAAATTATTTATGTGGTTTGTCTATTATCTTGCCCTGTTATTTATGCCGTTTTCCATCGGAATTGCGATATTGGAGCAGCGGCAGAGTCATTTATCTGTATTATTTAGCAGAACCATTGTCTATTCGTTTGTAACGCTGTTCGTCATGGGTGTTTACGTACTAATAGTTGGTTCACTCGGATTCCTGTTAAATGATCAGAACAATATTTTTATTTCTTTATTAGCAACCGGGATTGTGGCGATTCTTTTCCAGCCCTTACGTACAAAAATACAGCATTCTGTTAACACCTTAGTTTACGGAGACCGTGAGGATCCATATAAAATCTTATCCTCCTTAACACAACGATTAGAGTTAACGATGACAAATTCCTCCGTCCTTTACACCATCGTGGAAGAAGTCGCAAAAGCACTCAAGCTTCCCTTTGCTGCCATTGAAATTGAGCTCGGTGGGAACTTTGAACGTGTGGCTGCATTTGGTGAGGAATTACAAGTTAGGTCTGAATTCCCTTTAAAACTAAAAGGGGAATGTATAGGGATCCTTATTGTCGGGACTCGTTCCTTACAAGAAACACTTCCTCCGGACAAGGTTTATTTATTAAATGATTTACTCAGGCAGGTTACGATGGCTGTACAAACGGTGAGGATTACAAGTGAGCTGAAACGTTCACGAATCAAACTTGTTAGTTTTAGAGAGGAAGAAAGAAGAAGGCTACGTCGGGATTTACACGATGGACTAGGTGCCAGCCTTGCTAGCATTTCGTTAAGTATGGATACCCTAGTTTTTCAAAATGGTGTGGACTTAGCAGTAAAGAATAGATTACTGGAGTTACAGGAAAATCTTCGCAAAGCAATTGCTGGGATTCGGCAATTGGTTTACAATTTGCGCCCACCCGCACTAGATGAACTGGGGTTGATTTTTGCATTAGATGAGCTTTGCCGACAATATGAGGGTAGTTCAATAAAAGTATCGTTGGAGGCATCGGAAATAGACTTTCCTCTTCATGCGGCAATTGAAGTTGCAGCCTATCGGATTGTTCAGGAAGCCGTCACGAATGCAGGTAAGCACTCAAAAGGGTCCTATTGTAAAGTTACACTTGGGTTGGGGGATTCATCCTTAATCATTACAATTGCTGATGATGGAGTAGGCTTCCAAGACAACTGGAAAAATGGAATCGGTCTCCATTCAATGAGAGAACGTGCGGAGGAAGTGGATGGGCAATTTTTTATAAAAAATAACAGCGACGAGGGCACGACGATTGAAGTCCGTTTGCCATTGTGGGCGGAAGGAGAGTAAGCAATGCGAATTTTACTTGTAGAAGATCATCCGATGTTTCGGGATGGATTAGCTAGAATGCTAGAAAGTGTGGAGGAATTTGAGGTAGTGGGGGAAGCGGTAACCGGTGAGGAAGCCATTCAATTGGCGCAGCAGCTGAAACCAAACATTATCCTTATGGATCTAAATCTTCCAAAAATGAGCGGAATAGAAGCAACAAAACAGATTATCCAGGATCAGCCTGATATTGGAATTCTTGTATTAACGATGTACGACGATGACAGCTCCGTGTTTGCGGCAATGAGGGCAGGGGCGAGGGGATATCTTTTAAAAGAGGCCAATCGGAATGAAATCATAAGAGCCATTCATGCCGTGGGGGATGGTGAAGCAATCTTTAGTCCAATGATTGCGAGAAGAATGATGTACTATTTTGAAGCAAAATCAAAGCAGGTACAAGTGGATGTTTTTCCTCAGCTGACTGAAAGAGAACGGGAGGTGTTGGATCATATTGCCCGAGGGAAGAATAATGCCGAAATTGCGACAGTTTTAGGGTTGAATCAAAAAACGGTTCGGAATCATGTTTCCAACATCCTGAGTAAATTGCATGCTAGCGACCGTGCCCATGCAATGATCATGGCAAGAGAAGCCGGATTAGGTAAAGATAGGGAATAAACCTTTAGAGGATCCATTTAGGGTTCTTTTTTTTATAAAAAAAAACTTCCCGACCTGGTCGGGACGGTGGTCACAAGACCCCGGGACGCCGGGATTGATAAAGTAAGATTAATAAACCGAAAGGAAGTTGATAGTTATGAACCTAAACAAGGTGATTCGTTTGTTAGCCATTTTCAGTATCATTGGAGGTTTTTTCCGCGCTCTTATGTGCCCGCTGGCATTAGTATGGGGGATGAATAGCCCGCAAGAATTAACAGCAGGTGTCCTTGGGACATTATTTATGGGATTAGGTATTTTTGGATTGTATTTCTCCGCTCATAAAGAGTTTGGAAAATTGGGGTTCACAGCGTTTATCCTTTATGCCATTGGAAGCTTTGTCTTGATGGGAATGGTGTTTACTAGCTTAGTATTTGCTGTGTATGACCCGAAAGTTTTACAAATGGATATGCCGCTGCTGCCGATATTAATTGCCAGTCCGTTGATGATGCTCTCAGTCATGCTTTCTATGATATTACTTGGTATTGCGGTGTTAAAGACTAACGTGTTTTCTAAAGTACCTGCTATTTTGATTTTACTTGCGCCAATTCTAAACTTTATTCCAGTGGTTGGTGATTTTTCAGTCCTTGCTTGGGGCATTCCTTTTATGTGGTTTGGAATAGAAGTATTAAAGAAATCTAGAGGAAATGTTGTAGTAGAAAATATATCGGTTGAGCAATAAAGAGAAGGGCATCCCAATCGTTGTGGGATGCCCTTCTCTTTTTTTTAAATAATATTGTTCATGATGTAATTTATAACTTTATTCCTATAAAAGAATAATATTTATTTGGTTTTTCGGGAAAATGGTTGGATAGTAATTTGTTTCTAGCAATATTAAAATAATTTTACGTTATAAAAATACAAAAAAATTTATAAAAATACAAATAGGTTTTGGGGGCTGTTTTATGAAGAAGAAAAAAATTGCAGGTCTATTAGCTGTGAGTTTACTTACGGCTGTTCCCTTTTCTACAGGGTTTGCTGAGGGACCGAAATGGACAAACGTAAATGTATATGAGGAGCAGGATGGCAGTAAGTTTAATAATGAAAACTATGACTTTATGAAATTCTCACAAGTTGGGGCTAAATTGACAGAGATTGAAAAACAATCCAATCGTGTAAAAGTAGAAGTCCGTGGGACATCTGCTGATGGTCATCCGCTTTATGTTGTAACAATTGCAGATCCAACTACACAAGGAAAGTTTGGAAAATTCCAATCTCTTAGAAAACAAATGTTCAAGAATCCTGGAAAGGCTCAGGATTGGATTGCAAATAATCCTGATTTTAAAGTGCCGATTATGATTAATGGTTCAATTCATGGTACCGAGTTTGTGGGAAGTGATGCGGTTATCCAATTAATCGAACGCTTTGCAACACAAAATGATGCTGAAACGAAAAATATTTTAGAGAATAATATTCTTATTTTTAACGTCGTACAAAACCCTGATGGCCGTGTCGATGCAACTCGTTTTAACGGGGAAGGTATCGATTTGAACCGCGACTTTATCACACAGTCTCAGCCTGAAACCCAAGAAACGGTAGAATTGATTAAAGAGTGGAATCCAATGGTATTCCTTGATACCCACGGTTATGTGAAGAATTATGGACCTAACCTGCAGGGTTTAATTGAACCATGTACGCCGCCGCATAATCCTAACTACGAGTATGACCTTTATAATAAGTGGGCAGTGGATCAGGCAAAAGCAATGGAAGCAGAAATTATGGGAGACAAGGACAGTTTTACCGGCAATTTGTATCAAAGTATGGAGGGAGTTTACGTACCGCAACGTGACGATGCTGCTGGTTGGGATGATTATCCGCCAATTTTCACACCAATGTATGCAATGTACCATGGCGCATACGGTCATACTTTAGAGGCTCCAACAAATGACTTGGATGGGGTACGCTGGATGTATAATGCCATCATGGGTGCCTTGAATTTTGCCACTGAAAATAAGCAAGCCATGATCGCAGACCAAATTGAGATGTTCAAACGAGGCATTACCTTTGACCACCCTTTCCATGAAGAAGGATTCTTTCCTAATGCTTACATTTTGCCAGTTGATGAAAAAGATCCAACGGTAACAAATAAGGCTGTGAAGCATTTACTTAATAATGATATTGAGGTAAAAGAAGCAACAAAAGCATTTACGGTTGATGGAAAAACCTACCCTAAGGGAACGTATCTAGTGCAGATGGACCAAGCGAAGGCTGGTTTAGCCAATACAATGCTATGGGATGGTGAAGACATTTCAAACGATACACCTGCTATGTATGATATTTCAGCATGGAGCCTGCCGGAGCTTTGGGGCTTTGAGGCAGTTGAGACTTACAGTCCGGTAGACGTTAGAGCTAAACAGGTTAACCAAGTTACTGGTCAAGGAACTTTGGCAGGTAAAGGTCCTTACTTGATTCCAAATAGTTCTGTAAAAGCGGTTGAATTAGTTAATACCTTACTTAAAGAGGGAGTAGCTGTATCACGCGATGCATCGGGTGATTTTTATACAACAGCTTCAGCAAATACAATCTCAGCTGCTGTGAAAGAATCTGGTCTGCAGATTGGTTCGGTTTCGAGTGTACCAACAGAGGTCAGCGTGGTTTCAAGTTTACAGGTAGCGATTCTTAAGGACGGCGGTATGGGGAAAGCTCAGTCTCACAGCGGGACAAAACTTGCCTTGAAGAGACTAGGTTTTGATGTTACAGAAGTAACACCTGTTGATGTAGCAGAGAAAGGTTTAGAAGGCTTCGATGTATTTGTTTACAGTGGTACAGAAAATCTTATTTCTACTAGCTTATCTGCAGCAAACAAAGAGTTTGGATTCCAAAACCCGGTACAGCTAACAGCATTTCAACGCAATGTTAACAGTTTTCTTGACAATGGCGGAAAGTACATTGCAGTAGGTGCCGGTGCATCCCGAGCAACATGGACTCTTGGATTGACCGACAACACAGTTAAAACTGCTGGATCGAACAGCAATGGAATTGTGAAAGTCGATTATCTTGGTAAAGGATTAACTGGAGGCTATAGTCAGGATGATTTTGGGTTCGTTTATCGCCCAGTTTGGTATATTGTTAATGGAAATGATAAAATCGCTGCTACACTGGATAACACAGAGGATTTCTTTGTAGCAGGACATTGGATCAATAACAAAGCAGATGCACAGGGTCAAGCAGTCATCGTAAAAGAGGAAAACAAAGACGTTACCCTTATCGGTTTAGAGGCAGGATTCCGTGACCACACTGACTACTTGTTTAGACTCCTATCCAATGCCATATTTGAAAAATAATGATGAGCAAAGCCTGGTTCCACAATGGACCAGGCTTGTTTTTTGGAAACTTCATATTAATTTCTTACCTAGTTCCATTTTTATAAGACAGTTATTAAGTACTTCTTTATCAATCCCATTTACTAAATAATATTTTTCTTTATAAATCGCATAAATAATTTTTTTAATATCTTGTTCGTTTTTTTGTACATTTTTTATAAAAAGATTTAGTTGAACAGCCTTATCTTTAGTATGTAGTGGTGGTTGGAGGTAGCTGATTCCTTCTGACTTTTTAAAACCATTCCTTTTAAAAAAGTCATTTCTCTTCTTACAATTATCTTTCTCTTCCTTCGTATGGACCGGATCCTCTGTTTCTGTTTCTAGAATGATTGCGTTTAATGAAGAGTTTCCTGCTGCAATAGCATCTTCGGTAATTAACTCTTCCATTTTTATTAATGTTTTTGAACCTCTTCCTTTGCTTCTAGCATGTGGATTAGTTGCAATATAAACAATAAACCCCGAATTAACTTCCTCTAAATAGTGTCCTGTTGCGAAAGAAATAAGTTCCTCTCCTTCAAAACCTATCAGGAAACGAAAATTGTTAAGCTTTCGATGCCGGGCATAATGCAAACCATTAAAAAAAATAGTATGAGGTTCTCTTACAACAATTGGAAATACTAAATCATATAATTTAAAAACCTTATCTATGTGGCTTAAGCTATCTTCAGTTATCTCATCCCAGCGAATATTCATAATTAAATCCTCTTCACTATTAATAGTACAACAACTGAGACAGTGATAAGTGAAGGCCATGATTCAGTTTGAATAAGGCTTTTATTTTTGCAGGTAATCCAATAGCATTCAGCGAAATACATATATCATATGGGATGTGGAGGAGGTGGTTGGATGGCATTTACAGAAGGGAGATAACAGCTGAATCGGATTTTTATCATGTTAGTAATGTAAAACTATATGAATATTTAGATGACGAACGGTCAGAATGGTACAAATATAGTATTCTTGCAGGTGTAGAATCCGTTTTAGTACATATAAATGCAGATTTTAAGAAAGAAATCTTCCCCAAAGAAAGATTAAGGATTCGAACATGGTTAGAACGGTTGGGAAATACTAGCTATACACTAAAGCAAACGGTTATAAACCAACGGAATGAGCAGGTGGTATCCGCTGAGGTTGTATTGGCAACGATTGACCGATTAAAAAGGACCAAAGTGATCGTTCCCGGAAATCCGCAGTCTTAAGGATAATCATTCCGTTTTGGATTTAACCCTATTTAATCGGTAAATAAAAACCTAGGAATAAGGTTCCTAGGGATCTCCTATGCAAACTTTGGTGACATACAAGGTGTTGAATAACCATAGCAGTGGAAACCGTGCTTTTCAAGAATGGGCTTGCTCATAGAACTGGCATCGACGATCAGTAACGGATAACCTTTTTCTGAGGCTTCGCGTGCGCGGATTGCCAGAAGTGAACTGTAATAACCTTTCTTGCGGTAATCAGCCAGGGTTGAGCCTCCCCAAAGGCTGGCAAATGGTGTGCCCTCATGAAGGTACATCCAAGCAGCACTGACGATTTTTCCATCAACATAGGCTCCGTAGAGGGATAGGCGAGCAGAACTATCAGTAAAATCCCTAACAAGACGCTGACCTAAATCTTGAAAATTATCATACCAAACTTCTTCCTCTAGTTTAATAATGTCCCAGATTTCCTGTTCAGCCGTAAGTCTTTTTACTTCAGGAAGAACCTGAGTATCAAGGAGCTGATTAATCTCCGATAAGTCAGAAATCATAAGTGCCTCTGATGCTTCAAGTGTGAAGCCCTTTTTTCGCAATCTCTCCTTTAAATCCAAAGGCTGATCATAATCAAAAACCTTCCACTCAAACTGCTGCTTTAAGTTCTTATAGTATGCAATTTGTTCTTCTATGACTTTGTCGGCATTCCATTCATCTATTTCCGAGTAAGATATAAAACCCGGTTCATTCGATAGTGAAACTTTTCTGACGACAGAATCGGTCCTTTCTCTTCGAGAATTCGGCTCTATTATTTCAATCCTTAAATGCTGGTTAAAAAGATCTAGTATTGTGCTTCTTTCCATATAAAACCTCCTCCAAAATAATCAATAGAGAACAAATCAATCATATAACAGTTTTTTCCTAGTTAGTAGATTTTTTATTTTGATTTTTTAAAAGATTAGATATGATAGTACGGGAGTGTAATCAAAAAAATAATAAATGCGGGGAAAAATATGAAAAAAGTTCTTTTGATCATTGGGATTGGGGTTGGACTGGTCGTTATATCACCATTTTTACTGTTAGGAGTATATGCTTTAGATTTTGTCTACTATGATGCAAATGATAATAAAGCCGAAAAGGCTGCTTTAAAATATTTGGAGGGGAAGTATGGAGAGCGTTTTGAAATTGACGACGTGGAGTACAATAAAATCTTAGGTGATGACGAGGGAGCCTACACCCTATCTGTGCACCCAGTGGCAAGTCCTGATACTAATTTCGGGGTGGACACTACTGAGAAGTATCAAGTGACAAGGGACGGTTATAAAGAGAGTAACTGGTCAAATCAATTTAGGAAAGAAATGGTTCCAATCATTGATCCAATATTTAAGAGTACAGGGGAATATTATGTTTATGGTTCTTTTTTTAGTGAAATAGAGGAGCGCTACCAGTTTGAAGACAGCTATCAAACAATTTATAATGAGAATCCTAATCAAAGCTATGAACGTATCCATATATTAAATTTCGACGATACCTTTGATAAGGAGAAAGAGTTTCAGCGAATTTATCAGTTATGGGAAAACGTCAAGGATAGACAATATCAAAATAATAGTATTGAGATAGATTATTATCCAAAAGGACTTAAGAAAAAAATTAAAACCTACCCAGACTTAAATGAATTTGAAAATGAACATCGGCAAGAAATGACCTACACCTGCAGGTTCTCCAAACAAGAAACACAAGAAAAGCCGATAACAACACCTGGTGATATAGAAACATTTTGCAGACCAATGTAAGATGGTGACAGTTAGATTGTTGAAGTGCGATGGTGACAATGATGGTGACAGACACCGCTCGTGGACACTTTCCACCTGAGGTGGACACTCTCATATTTAAAGAGGATTGGGCGATTTGCTCAATCCTTTTAATTTTGTAGATTTTTTGTGTGGATGGTCCAATTTGCTAGAGATAGTTTTAGAAGTTGGATATTTTTTCTTTTTAATATCCATAATAATTACATTTAATTCAGTTGTATTCAGGGGGATATGTATGTTTGTTAAATGGCAAATAAGGTGGACTTTTTCGATTTTAATTAGCCTTTACGTTATGTTATCAAGCTCGATAAAAATATATGAAGCTGAAGTTAATGAAGGTAGCGGGGATATTAAAAATGTCATTTTTCTAATAGGTGATGGCATGGGTATTTCATTCACATCGGGGTACCGTTATTTCAAAGATAACCCAGCCACTTTTGAACTAGAATCAACAGAATTTGGACCGTACCTGGTGGGTCAGCAGACGACCTACCCGAACGACCCACGGCATAATGTAACTGATTCTGCTGCTTCAGCAACGGCAATGGCAACCGGTGTGAAGACCTATAATGGGGCAATTGGGATTGCCAATGACCATACGAAGTTAAAATCAGTCCTTGAAGCGGCAAAGGAAAAAGGGAAGGGAACGGGGCTGGTTGCTACAGCGCAAATGACCCATGGCACTCCTGCAGCTTTTGGTGCTCATGTTGACCAGCGAAAGAGCATGAGCGCCATTGCAGATGATTATTTTGATGACTTAGTTAATGGTAAGCATAAAATTGATGTATTGCTTGGTGGAGGTTCAGAATGGTTTATCCGTAAAGATAGGAACTTAGTTAATGAGTTTGTTAAAGATGGCTACAGCTATGTAACGAACGTGAATGAGATGAATAACGACCAAAGTGCTCAAGCGTTAGGTCTTTTTGCAAAAAGAGGGCTGCCGAAAATGATAGATCGTTCAAACGACATTCCATCTCTTGCAGACATGACTACTTCTGCAATCGAGCGGCTGAATCAGAATGAAAAAGGCTTTTTTCTAATGGTGGAAGGAAGTCAGATTGACTGGGCCGCACATGACAATGATATCGTGGGTGTCATGAGTGAAATGGAAGATTTCGAGAAAGCATTTAAAGTGGCCATTGATTTTGCCAAAAAGGATGGACTTACATTGGTTATCGCAACAGCGGATCATTCAACCGGGGGATTCACGATAGGGGC
This sequence comes from Neobacillus niacini, assembly GCF_030817595.1. Lineage (GTDB taxonomy): Bacteria > Bacillota > Bacilli > Bacillales > Cytobacillaceae > Neobacillus > Neobacillus niacini_G. Next base: position 4,009,843 of record NZ_JAUSZN010000001.1, on the reverse strand, counting down.
GCAAGGACAATACAATTGGTTTAGTTCTGTAATAAAAACAGTCAAGAGAACACCTAACTATATGGCTTCTGAGATCGTCAAAGGAGCGGGAGTTAAAGAAACGTTAACGAAATATATTGAGATTCCTTTAACAGAAAATGAAATAAGATATGTTGAAAGAGCAGCAAGAACACTAAAAGCAAGAAACATCGACAATGCCATCGAAGAAATCATTAACAACCGATCCTACACTGGCTGGACAACCAGTGGACACACAGGCGAAGATGTAAACGTCTATGCCTACGGACCAGGAAGTGAGCGCCTGAGGGGCCAAATCGACAACACTGATCATGCCAAAATCATCTTTGATATTCTTCGTTGAGGAAAGTACGATCGTTGGTGCCGAGTGGTTTACTCGGTGACAGGCACCAACCGTGGACACTGTCCGCCTCAGGCGGACAGTTGTTGTTTCTATCGGTAACGTTTAATAATTTCTTCATAATATGGTGCTCTTTTTTTATAAAACCAATTTTATAATGGTGATAAGATAATAAAAATTAGAGGAGCACTCTATTTATGAATAAATTAGTGAAGGGCGCGGTATTGACTCTTATCATGTGTATTGGTTTGTCAGCTTGTGGTGAGAAGGAGAAGGTAAAGGCACCAACAAATCTGTCTACGGAGGAACAGAGCAAATCTCAAGGGAATGAAATTGATCCCGAGGAGCTGCTAACCAGCCTTAGAAATCATACAACACTTGTCCCAATTGGCGATGTACCAATCCCAACGGATAATCCGATGAAGCCAGAAGTGCTTGAACTTGGGCAAATGTTATTTTTTGACCCGCGCTTATCAGGCAACAACGAGGTAAGCTGCCAAACTTGTCATGATCCAAATATGGGTTATGGAGATAATCAGCCTACTTTTGATAAATATACAGGGGGAAATGAAGCAAGGAACAGCCCAACTGTGATTAATTCAGGTTATTACACGTCTAATTTTTGGGATGGCCGTGCCGCCTCCCTAGAGGAACAAGCGCTTGGTCCGATTCAGAATTCGGATGAGATGAATCAGCCTCTTAATGAACTTATAAAAGAACTATCGGCTATCAAAGGGTACCAGGAACGTTTTCAGGCTGCATTCCCTGATGGAATCACCGAGCAAAATATTGCAAAAGCTCTAGCCGCTTTTCAAAGGCAAATTGTTGTAAAGGATACTCCTTACGATAGGTTCCTAGAAGGGGATACAGAGGCATTAACGAAACAAGAAGTCAGCGGGCTCCGTTTGTTCACAGGAAAAGCGTTTTGTGTCACTTGCCATAATGGACTAAACCTTTCTGATAACAATTTTTACAATATCGGTCTCAATACAGAGGACAAGGGTCGCCAAGCGGTAACCGGACAAGAAGGGGATTTAGGAAGAATTCGCACCCTTGGTTTATATGGACTCACCCATACAGCACCATATATGCGGGATGGAAGTATTGCAACGCTTGAGGATGTAATCGATTACTATGACCGCGGCGGGGATAGCCATCCCAATAAGAGCTTTTTTATCCAAAAATTTATGAGCCCGATTGGTTTAACAGACCAGGAGAAGGCGGATCTACTACCGTTTCTAAAAACCTTGGGCGAAGAAACGCCAATTTTTACAAAACCAGAACTTCCTTAATAAAAGTATAGTCCTGAGCCCCCTTGACTCGAGGTAATCACAAGGGGGCTCAAAATTTATTTTATTGAGGTTTCTAACTTTTTTATTACCTTTTTATATTGTTTAATAGAGGTTAATTTACCAGTGTAGGATACTTGGTTTTGATAATCTAATGAAATGAACATTATAGCAAGCTTAGGGAAAAATTTCTTAGTCCGGAACCGAAGGTCTTTCCAATAAATGAAATAACCGCTTTTTCTCTTTTGAACAAAAGGGTAGGCGAAGTGGGTACTTCTTAGAAAGCTTTCTACTTCAGGATTCTGACTGCTATCGATTACTAATCCAGGGTAATCTAGTTTCTTTGAAAAAGTATGCTCGATCGATAACTCTCCCTTTGTGTAAGAACCAAATAAAAAGTCCTGATTGGTTTCAATGATAATATTCCAGTGGAATGGTGATGTTTTAGGGATCATTTTTACCCGGAGCGATTTTTGAAAATGCAGTGAAAGCTTCCATTTCGTATACTGTGTAAAAATGAACCGAGCCAGCAAGTAAAAAAACATCGCTAGATAAATGAAGGTAAAGACTCTCCCGGTTTCAAAAAAAGGAAGCAGGCTAAATCCAAGAATATGAAGCATGATGATATATGGGTCGATTAAGGGGAGGAAATCTAAAGACAGCCATTTCGTAGAAAATGGGCGCAGCGCTTGAGACCCATTAACATTAAACAAATCTAATAGAACGTGTAAGGTAACAGCTAGCATTATCCACAAAAACAAGTGAGAAATAGAGCTGCCAGGGAAAAATGGTAAAATGGAAGCTGTAGTAAGTATGCACCATAAAGGGATTGCCGGCAGTGAATGTGACCACCCCCGATGATTTCGGTAATAACTGCTTCTACCCTTTAAACGATAGAAAAAATCAAAATCCGGTGCGTTGGAACCTACTACTGTTCCGACAAGGACGGCAGTCGATAAGGCACTATCATTTGAAATCACGGGATCGATTTGAGCAAGAGCACCTAGTCCGAAGCCGATAATTATGTGTGAAACTGTATCCATTCATATTCCTCCTTACCGAGATTACTTCATGCATATATTTTCTTAGAGGGTTCATCGATAACGGCAGAATAATGGTTGAGCAGGTTATCAAATATCTGGTCCCACCTTTGAGTAAGTGCATATTTCCTAGCATTTAACGACATCTGATTCCTGAAAAGCTCATTTCCTAACAACTGAACAATACGGTTAACAAAATCTTCTGAATTACCTGGCTCACACAAATGTCCGGTAATACCGTTTGAAATAATATGTTTCACTCCTCCAGCATTTGCCCCGATTACCGGTGTCCCACTGGCAAGAGCCTCTAACGCAACATTTCCAAACGTTTCAGTAGGCGATGGAAAAATAAATAGGTCCGTCGCTGAATAGACCTCCGCTAATCCAACTCCATTTAAATAGCCAGTAAAGGTCATATTTGGCAATGCATCCATTTGCAGTTCTTCAAGTAAGGGACCATCTCCGGCAATCAACCAATGTACCTGTTTATTTATTTCAGGTTGTAGTGAGTTCGCAATTTTCATAAGCGTTTTTAAATCTTTTTCAGGTGCCAGCCTGCCAACATAGGTAAGGAGAAATTTTTCAGAAATTCCGTATCGATTATGAACAAGCTCTTTTTGATAATTAGGATGATATAGCTGGCAGTCAACGCCTCTAGGAAAAATTTCTAAGTTTCTAAACCCGCGGTTATTCAATTTTTCCAGTGTATCAATGGAAGGGACAAACAGCTTTTTAAAAGGACTATGAAACCATTTCATGTATTTCCAAAGTGGGATAGAAAGGAATTCAAGGTCATAAAAATGTAAATAGTCATTAAAATCGGTGTGATAAGAGCCGACAATTGGGATGTTTAATTTTTTCGCAAAGTAAACACCACAAAGACCAACCGTAAACGGCGTTGCTACGTGAATCAAATCTGGTGAGAATTGCTCGATTTCCGATTTAACCTGGCTAAAGTTTGGGAACGCTAAGCGGCATTCCGGATATAGAAAAAATGACTTGCTTTTTAACCGATGAATATGATCTGAAACATATTCAGTTGACGCAGGATAAGGTGCAAAGACTTTATAGGAGATATGCTGGCCCTCAAGATAGTTTGTTAATTTTTTGAGTGTTTGTGCCACCCCGTTGATATCCGGATAAAAGGTGTCAGAGAAAATAGCAACCTTCATATAAACCCCTCCTACGCAGTTTCCATTTCATTTTAGGTTAAAAAATGTGAGCATAGAATACCGAAGGACGTCCCGAGAAATCCTCCTGCAATCACGTCCGATGGAAAATGCAGACCTAAATAAATCCTTGAAATTCCTACACATAGCCCTAAAGGAATCAGAACGGCTGCTAGAACAGGGTTTAGAATAACAAATGGAATGATGACTGAGAATACAGCTGTTGTATGACCTGACGGAAAAGAATGATCCTTTAATGGATTTGGTAAAATCTTTGTTGTTTCAAATAATAAATAGGGTCTTTTACGAGGGAAAAGCTTCTTTACCACTTGAACAGGGATATGACTTAGAGCTAAGGCTGCCGCGCTTGAAATCGCTGTAACTCTGGTCGTACCCGTTGAAAAAATAATGAGTAACAAGGTCGTTACACTTATAAACAGTGCACCTCCAATTCCAGTAATCGTACGAAAAAAGAGATTTATAATTTTTTTATCAAAATGGCTATTAATCTCATGAAAAACCATGCATTCGAAATGATAAAAGGATTGGATTACTCTCATCATTATTGTGTCTCCCTCTATTTAAAGACGTTGGGCGGGTTTTTCATTCACTATAGATGGCCTTCCGATGGATACATAGGTAATCGGATATCGTTGAATATCCTTAAGTGAATAGCAATTTCGTCCATCGAAAATAATCGGTTCATTCATATAGGTGGTATAAGCATCAAATGGAAGATGCTTTATTTGGTCCCACTCTGTTGCGATGACAGCAAAGTCAGCCCCTTTTAGCGCTTCACGAATATTTGTCGTGTACTCAATTGAATTTCCTATCAGTTTATGGGCATTAGGAATAGCAATCGGGTCATAAGCAGTGACAAGTGAACCCTCTTCTAATAAGTCTTTAATAACCGTTAAGGAAACGGCTTCACGGATATCATCCGTTTCAGGTTTAAAAGCAAGCCCAAGTAAGGCGGCTTTTTTTCCTTTTAATGAACCGAGCATTTCTTTTGCCTTCTTTACTAGAAGGGAATGCTGCTGCTGATTTACTTTAATCACGGATTCAAGTAATTCGAACGGATGTTGGACATTTCCTGCTAGTTGAGCAAGAGCTTTTGTGTCCTTTGGAAAGCATGAACCTCCATAACCAATTCCAGGCTGAAGATAGTTTGACCCAATCCGCTTATCCATTCCCATGCCATAAGAGACTTCCTCAATATTTGCGCCAACTTTTTCACAGAGATTGGCAATTTCATTAATAAAGCTTATCTTCGTAGCAAGGAAGGCATTGGAGGCATATTTAATCATCTCTGCACTTCTAATATCAGTGACAACTATCGGTATTTTTAAAGGAAGATAGAGCTGCTCTATAATGGAAGCTGCCTCAGGGTTATCTGCGCCAATTACGATTCGATCTCCTAAGTAAAAGTCTATTATCGCTGAACCCTCACGAAGAAATTCAGGGTTTGATACAACATCCACTTTTAGGTGACGGGGCTTACGATTCTGGAAAATTTGCTTGATTATTTCGTTTGTTCCAACTGGGACGGTACTTTTCGTACAGACAATGACATCATTTTCGATATTTTCAGCAATGTGGTAGGAAGCGATATAAATATAGGATAAGTCGACAGCCCCATCTTTTTTTTCAGGAGTTCCAACTGCAATAAAAATGATTTCAGCATCACGGTAAGCTTGTTTTGGGCTCGTCGAAAAGCGGAGTTGCCCGTTAGCGAGGTTTTTTTCTAATAAAGGTTCCAGTCCAGGCTCAAAGAATGGTGAATGTCCTTTTTCGAGTATATCTATTTTCTCTTTTTGAGTATCTAAACAGGTTACATGATGACCTGCTTCTGCGAGACAAACTGCTGTAACTAGCCCGACATTTCCTGCTCCTGCAACTGTAATCCTCATCTTATCCCTCCAAATAATAGTGTTCGCTTAATTTTATCTGAAAAATTTGAATTTTTTCTTAACCTAGTGTTAAAAGAGTGTAAAGACTTTGTATAGTTGGCAGGGAATTAACGCTTTTACCAGCCTAAAAAGTAAAGACCTGAGCCCTGGTGCGTTTTATGTGAACGCAACATGGCTCAGGTCCCTATTTTGTGTAGCGGTTGGCATAGCTTGAGGCAACAAAAGCATTTGGCTTTATCTTTGGCTCGACCCCCATGGATTCCATACGTGCTACCATTTCTTTAACAAATTCTCTTGTTTTATTGCGTTTTCCAGCTCCAATATCAATATGACCTTCCATGGTGAAAGTGGCACCTTGATACACAAAGGGAAGGACGATATTGATCAACCGAGTCTTTCTTTCCTCAGTAAATAACGCAACAATGTCCTCTGTTAATGACAGTTCGAAGGAAATCCGCTCGTGCAGTTGAGTCATTTTTCTTGGAATTACGATTTTCCTAATGCAAGCCCATGCTCCTTTACCCTCATTTTGAATCACTATTCCCGTAATAAAAATGGTGTGACGTTTATGGACCTGTGAATCGGTTCCAACCATTAAGCGATAATTTCCACTGGGTGCTAAATTCATGAACTTTACAATGTGCTCAAAAACCTGTTCAAACGACATACTCTTTTCACGCAGATTCTGAAACGAATAATCAAAAACCTGATAATTTTTCATTTAGAACACCACATCTTCCCTTTCATTTTTATGATTACTTTTTATAATTCTTAATATTATTTTATGGAATAAAAATTATTCTTGTGCACCAGTAATGGGACATGCTAAACATAAAATTGTCTAATAGGGAGACACTGTCCACCTGGGGTGGAAAGTGTCTTTCTATGGTGCCTGTCACCCTCTTTTTAATCCCCCTTTTTAAAAAGCATTGAAGGAACAAGTTCTTTTGATGTACTATGACTTTATTAGTTTTTTTTGGATAGGGAGTATGTAATGTTGACTGAAAATTTTGAAAGACAGATTTTGACTTGGTTTGAACATTTCCATGCTCACCCTGAGGTTAGCTGGAAAGAGGTTAAAACAACCCAAGCCATTGCAGATATTTTAGATAATCTTGGCGTGGAATATCGTCGTTTTTCTGATGTAACCGGACTTATAGCAGAAATCGGCGAGGGAGAAGAAGTGGTAGCTGTTCGAGCGGAAATAGACGCTTTATGGCAGGAGGTGAACGGAGTTTGGCAGGGGAATCACTCCTGTGGCCACGATGCCATTATCTCTATGGTGCTTGGAGCACTACTTTACTTGAAGGATAAGCGTCTCAGTAAAAGGCTGCGTTTTATTTTTCAGCCGGCTGAAGAAAAAGGGAACGGTTCGATTGCGATGATTGAAAGAGGAGCGATCGAAAACGTTAGCCACCTATTCGGTATCCACCTTCGACCAATTGAAGAGCTGCCAATGGGACGAGTTTCAGCCTCTATTCATCACGGAGCTGCTATCTTCCTTGAAGGTAAAGTTCTCGGTGAAGATGCACATGGTGCAAGGCCGCACCAAGGCAAAAATGCGCTAGACGTGATTGTCGGTCTGCATCAGTTGGTCAAATCTATTTATCTATCACCGTTTGAAGCATATTCTGCAAAACTTACTAAAGTAATCGCTGGTGGAGAGAGCTTAAACATTATCCCGGGATCTGCGGAATTTGCCATTGATGTCAGGGCACAAAAAAATGAAGTTCTCGGAAAACTTAAGGACCAAATTGACCATGGAATTAACTGTTTAAAGGACCTATATGGGGTTGAAATCGAATGGAAATGGAGCGATTTTACTCCTGGTGCTGAGGTTTCTGCTGATGCTGAAGCAATTGCCGAAGAAGCGATTCTGAATGTTGCTGGTCGAGAGGTTCTTGCACCACCCGTTATCACGTCTGGCAGTGATGACTTTCATTTTTATACCATTAAGAATCCAGAATTAAAAGCAACCATGATCGGTGTTGGGGCAGACCTTCAGCCAGGGTTACATCATCCTAAAATGTCCTTTAATCGATCATCCCTAGATATCGGGGCGCGTATTCTTGCTGAAACGCTGCTGAGAGCTTAAATAAGAAATACTTTTCGTGTGCCTGTTACCCAATTATTTGGTGACAGGCACGAATTTTTTTACAACAAAGATTTAATTTCCTTGATTTGCTCGATATGCCGCTCTTCATGGAGATAAATCAAATCAACCCATTGGTCTAGAGGAGTATAACCAAAAAGTGGGTGCTTGGTTGATTTTTCGGCTAAAATGGACTTGTCTTCAAGCTGATTATAAAACTCAAAAAATAGGTTTCTTGATTGATTTAAAAGCTCTCTAATTTCCTCTAACTCCAACGGCTTATCCCCCGGGGCAACGATATCAGGTGCCTTTGCCTTCTGAGATCGATCAACTGCCAGCTGAATAGGCTTCGGCTCTGCATTTTTTCCATTGCTTTTACTAAGACCATATATAATGGCTTGTGTGAATACACTTTCAGATAAGTACAAATGATGGCATACCTGAGCAACACTCCAAGTACCCTCGTCAGGCTTTTTATTTAGCTGTTCATAGCTTAAATCTGAAATCTCTTTTAACAACCTATTCCTCGTTCCAGTGAGATTCTCCACTACATTTGTAATCATGACCAGCACGCTCCTCAAATAGACATTCAATACTGTTTATATTCACCTTTACAAAAAATATTCCTTGTAATACGGCAATGAAAAAATAATATCGATAGTTAAATATTATACGAACATCAATAGTGTATGATGCATAGTATAGAGTATAGTGTATGACGTACAGCATAAAAACAAACGGAGGTGGATGAATGAGCACCTTATTAAACTCATTAACGACAGAGCTAAGGAGAGGGACATTGACGTTAGCGGTATTAAGCCAGCTGAGGACACCACAATATGGCTATTCTCTTGTCCAGTCATTAGAGCAGTGCGGGATATCGATTGAACAGAGTACACTATATCCACTGCTTCGCCGGCTGGAAAAACAAGAGTTAGTCACAAGCAGCTGGGATACAACGGAAAGCAGACCTCGCAGGTATTATGTGTTAACACCATTTGGAATTGAAATCTACCTGCAATTAAAAACAGAATGGGAAAAGACTTCCCAAGAGTTAACCCTATTACTAAAAGGAGATGGAACGGATGAGAATAATTGACCTGTATATTCAGGAGGTTACTCGCAGGCTCCCAGAAAAAAGTCGAAAGGATATTGCACTTGAACTTCGCTCAACAATCGAGGATATGCTTCCGGATGATTACACAGAGGAAGACGTAAAGACTGTCCTTGAAAAGTTGGGAAATCCGGCTATCCTTGCCAGTGGATACCTAGACCGCCCGATGCATTTAATTGGCCCTCGTTACTTTGATATCTATATCAATCTTCTAAAAATAATTCTTCCCATTGCTGCAGTAATTTCCCTGATTTCTTTCATAGCTAATACGATTTTTTCCTATACTGGAGAGGAAGCGGTTTTAAATGTTCTATTAAATAGTATTGGCATAGGAATTTGGAGAATATTGAGCACGGGGATTCAAGTATTCTTCTGGTTAACGGTAGTGTTTGCAATCATAGAGCGAACGGATCGTCAGAAAAGTAATACTCCATTAACGGCATGTTTTAAAGAGTGGACACCAGATGACTTAAATCATATTCCTTACATTCCAAAGGAAAAAGCGATACCAAAGGTGGAAGTGTTTCTTGGTCTGCTTTGGACGGCAATGTGGGCAAGTGTCTATTTCAATGCGTCTAGTCTTCTAGGAGTCTACGAAAATGGAAATAATGGTCTTGAATTTGTCCTGCCAACTTTTAATCAAGAGGTTCTGTTGTCCTATTTGCCTTTGGTGGTCATTGTTATTGGATTGGAGATTGCAGTAGCGTTCTATAAATTGCATAAAGGACAATGGACTAGGAAAATTGCAAGTTTCAACACTGCTATGCATGGTGTTTCTTCAATTGTATTTATCATCATCATCAGTAATAATCAGTTATTTAATCCCGCATTTGTTAGCTATATAACTGACCTATTCAGTATTACAGGTGATGTTAGCGCATGGATTTACTGGGGAGCCGTATTTACATTCCTTTTATTTGCAGCAATCGATGTTTACCAAGGATTCAGAAAGGCAAATTTAAAAAACTTCAAGTAACCAAAGGGCATCATCCAAATGGATGGTGCCCTTGTTAATTCTCTTGATTAGCGGTAAGCATTTGTTTGTTTTTTACATAAAAAAAGAAAGTAGTAACAATCCCTAGTAACCCATAAAGTAAGCACATTAACTGCAGACCAATAAAATCCAGGAGGAATCCCGTCAATAGCAAGACGACTTGGAAGCCAATCCGATCGAGCATATTGCGGAACGAGAAAAATCTTCCGTGAAAATCCTTTGGCACCTTTGTTTGAAAAATCGTAGATGCTGTTGGAAAGAAACAGCCGACTGAAAAACCGAAAACGAGAAATGCTGCTATGGTTACGACAAAAACATCCCCAAAATAAAGCATAATCTGAGAAACACCAACCAGGAGCGAGCTGCCAAATAAAATCTTGTAAGGCGAGAAATTATCGCTGATTTTTTTAATGAAAAAGGCACCGATCATAAAGGAGACTCCTTCTGCCGTATAAATCCAGCCTTTAATAGCAGAACTATCCTGAAGTTCACTAATGTTAATTACCAAAAGGTTGAATCCGCCTAGAAACAAAAGCGGAACTAGTGTCATCAATAGGGTCATGAAGACAATCGGCAAACCCTTTATTACAGGTAATACATCTTTAAAACTAGTCTTTCCATTGGTATTCTTCTTTTCTGAAGAACTATTAGTATTTTCCTCAAAGTTTAGGAACCAAGTTAGGATAAGTAATCCTAGGTAGGCCACAAGAGACCCAATATATAACATGGATAAGGGAAGCAGGACCAAAAGAATCCCTGCAACAGCCGTTCCGATGATTCGTGAAAGGGTGGACACATTCATATGAACCCCATTGAGCTGAAGTAAATCTTTATCTTTTACAATAAGAGGTATTGCTGCTTGCAGTGCTGGAAAGTAGAATGCTGCGGAAATCTGAATGGTCACAAAAAAGACTAGCATCCACCAAACTGACCCTGTAGCGATCGCAATTAGCATGAAGATAACACTGATAGTACGCAATAACCCTGACCATAGCATGACTGTCTTTTTACTTTTCTGGTCGGTAATTTTGCCTGCGTAAGGGCCAACGATAATCCCTGCTACTAGCCCGGTAGCCATAAGAAGAGACTTTAAGAAATCAGAAGGTATCTTTTCCTGCATGAACTCTAGATTACCAATAATCCCAAGCCATAGGCCAAGACCAGCGATAAATTCCCCTGTTAAAATAATCCAAACGTTTCTGTTTTTCCACATAGGCATTAGCCTCTCAGTCCATTCAATTAATATTATCCAAAGACTATCATAATCTAATAGTTAATAGAATAGAACCACTTCTTTTACATTTATTAGAAGACCAAAATTTTTAAAAAATTTTTTAGAACATGTCCTCCTTTCACCAAGTTTTCACCATTGTCCGATAAACTTCAAACTATCAAGAACGAAAGGAGGAAACATAGCGATGAATACTAGAGTTAAACTAGCCATTTTCTGGGGTGTGATCATTACTTCTGCACTAGTTGTAATTAATTCCTTCCTGCATCTACTAGGAGGACAACAAACCAATGTGGTGTTCCAAAATAGCGGGTTTCGACCTGAAGGGCGGGGGCACCATTTTGGAAGGGGACCTCACCAGTTTATGAATGGTCCTCATCATGGAGGAGATTTTTCATGGTTTGGACTTTTACTATTTCTGATTGTTGGACTAACACTTTTAGTTCTAATCGTGAAATGGGTTAGAAGGAAAGCAAAAAATTCTGCTATGCAACAGTTCATTGATACACCTGTAGTAGGTTCACATATTCCAATCATCAATCAAAATGCAAGCATGTTAGACCAGTGGGAAAAAAACATAACAAAAAAAGGAGAATAGCAAAATGGGTATTTTTAAAAGAGTAAAAACGATTACGAAGGCTGAAATAAATGGATTATTGGATGGGATGGAAGATCCAATTGCAATGTTGAATGAATATTCAAGAGAATTGGAGCAGGAAATTCTTAGGGGCCAAAAAGCATTATCACAGCAATACCTTGTGGAGAAAAAACAAGCAGCTTTATTGCTAGAAACTGAACAATTAATAGCCAAAAGAACGCGTCAGGCTAAACTTGCAATTGAACAAGAAGAGGATAACATCGCGAAATTAGCCGTTCAGGAAAAACTGCTTCATGAAAAACAGTTTGACCTCTATCAACAGCAATTTGATGCAATCAAAGAACAGACTCAAATTTTAGTAAAAAAATTGAACCAATTGAAGGAAACCTATAATGAATTGCAGCATAAGAAAATTTTATTAGCTTCAAGGGCAAATGTGGCTCAGTCTATTAAGCAAATTCAAAAAGCGACTGTTTCCTTCCAAACAGATAACATTGCAAGAGGAGTGGCACGTGCGGAAGAACGAATTATGTTGATGGAAGCTCAGGTCCAAGCTGGCAGCCAGTTCTCCAGTCCATTAGCGCAGCATGATGCCGCATTTCAAAATTATATAAGGGAAGAAGAGCTCGAACAGGAACTTGAAAAATTAAAACGTGAAAAAGTGACGTTGTAAGGATAATTTGAGAAAGGAAGCACTCTTTGCAGGATTGGTGCTTCTTTTTCTTTATATAAATGGAAAGGAGAATTCAACGTGAGTGTTACAAGCCTTATACTGCTAAATTTGGCCGGGGCACTGGCTATTAGCAGGCTTCCTATGTTTAGGGTTTATTTTTCTCTATGTAATACACTAATCGAGAAGATCTTTCATGTTTTAGCAGTTGTTGTTACGAGAGAAGGAAAATCAAATAAAATTAAATTGTACAAAAACGGCTCAGGCGAGACAACAAACATTGTCGGCTCGAAAATCAAAAAGGTAATGATGGTTTATATTGGATATACGGGTACATTGATACTAGCAATGGGGTTGTTTTATTTACTATCATTTCATAAGTTTGATTGGGTTATATATTTCTTTATCGGTCTAATGGTGATCTCTATTTTACTCTGGATTCGAAACCTTTTTGGGGTATTATGGGCGTTATCATTTGCAGCACTATTAGCTGTGCCGCTTTATTTCAGGAATGAAGCAGCAATTATGCATATAAGTATTTTTTTATCCTCACTTATTCTCGTTCAAGCTATCATAAATGCTTTCCAAGTAATAGGACAAAGTTTTAAGGCCGGAGGAAAACCGGGAGCTTTAGCAAAAATAGCAAGGGTACCAGCTATTATTTGTGGAATCGCCTTACTAGGCCAGTCGCTCTTTGCGGCTTATTTTATCTTCAGTAAAGTTCTAAATTTTAAGGCGGCTATGATAAGATTTGAGTTGTTAGAGATCATCCAGGTAATGGAGAAGTTTATCAACTGATTAAAAGGAGTTTCTAGATATGAAAATCTTATTAGCAGAAGATGATTCGCAGCTAGGTGAATTAATTGTATATATGCTTACGAAAACAGGTTACAAGGTAGAGTGGGTGATGGAAGGGGAAGATGCATATTATTACGCTTCCAACGCACACTATGATGTCTTAATCCTAGATTGGATGATGCCGAACGGCGATGGGGTAGATGTCTGCCGCCGATTACGGAAACAAGGATATCCGGGAGCCATCCTGATGTTGACTGCAAAGGATACAGTAGAAGACCGAATTGAGGGATTGGATTCCGGAGCTGATGATTACCTCGTGAAGCCTTTTGAAATAGGGGAATTGCAGGCAAGATTGCGGGCTCTTTCACGGCGTAATTATGCACCTCTATTAGAAGAGGAAATTAAGTTACAAGATCTAGTGCTGAATCGAAACGGCCATTTTGTTCGATTTGGGAGCGAAGAAATCCAGTTAAGTCCTCGGGAGTATCAACTATTAGATTTATTGGTCCAAAATAAAGGACAAGTCATCCCGCGCGAAGTGATTCTTGAGAGAATTTGGGGGCTGGATTCGGATGTTGCGCCTAAGACGATTGATGCAACTGTAAAACTAATTCGGAAAAAGTTAGATAAGGCGGGGAAACAAGAATTAATACAAAGTGTAAGAGGGGTAGGGTATAAGGTTGAAAACTAATCTGCTTTCATTCTTCCGCTTATTAACAAACCTAGGTGAAAGGGATGTTTTTAAAAGTACCCAAGGCCGGCTTACCCGTATTTATAGTGGATTGCTTATTTTATTTCTTATCCTGTTTATTATGATTGTTTATTCTGTCCTTTATTTTAGTATTCTCAGGAATCAGGAGACGGAACTTGAAACATTAGTGAAGCAGGAAGCAGGTTTCCTAGAGGATTATTTAACAACAAATGAAAAAAGTGATTATCGCGGAATTGAAAATCAAGAGGTAGTGTTTGCCGGAGTAAACCAGCTTTTTTATTATGTGGTAAATTCAAATGGAGAATTGATTATGGGAAATGAAGCAGATCAGCGATTGCGATCTGCAGTGTTAAATATTTTGAATCGAAGAGACCTCCATGATGGAGAGATTCTTAAGGAGACACTTCATCTTGAAGGAAGTGGGAAAGGCAGAGGAAAACCGGGTGAATTTTTTCAGCGTGAGCCCGACAGAGATATCCGCCTAATCATTGCCAGCCAGTCAATCTACGATAATGGCCGTTTTGTGGGTAAATTGTTTATTGGTAAGGATATTACCTTTGCCTATCAGCTTTTCCATTGGTTATTGATTATTCTTTTAGCAATTGGATTGGTATTTGTTGTGGTGGCACTATTTATTAGTACGGCCATGTCCAAAAAAGCTATGATTCCGATTAGCAGGGCTTTTACGAGACAGCGGGAGTTTGTTGCAGATGCCTCGCACGAGCTGCGAACTCCTTTAAGCGTACTGTTATCGTCTCTCGATGCGATTGAAATGACGATTGATACGAAGAAAGAGGAATTTGCCGGTAAACTGCTTTCGAATATGAGGCAGGAAGTGAAACGGATGACAAGTTTGGTTAGCGACTTGTTAACACTAGCGCGTTCAGATTCAAATATCATCGAACGGAGAACAGAGACGTTTGACTTTCTTCCTCATGCCGAGAAAGCGATTGAATCTGTCGAGTCACTTGCTAATGCAAAGCAGATTAACCTTCATTTTGAAGCTCCGGATACATTGATGACGAAGGGAGACCCGGAGAGATTATCTCAATTATTATATATCCTATTAGACAATGCCATTAAGTACACGCCCAATCATGGAGAGGTTTGGCTCCTGCTATCAAGGGAAGGGCAGGAACTATGTATTGGCGTAAAGGATACGGGTATCGGAATTAAAAAAGAAGATTTGCATCGCGTTTTCGAACGTTTCTATCGAGCAGACAAATCCCGTTCACGGCAAATGGGCGGGCATGGATTGGGACTATCCATCGCCAAATGGATCGTAGAAACACATGAAGGAACAATAAACATATCCAGCGAAATCGGAAAAGGTACAGAATTTACTATTCGGATTCCGTTAAAAGGATAATGATGCCCAATAATGGTGCCTGTCACCACTCGTGGACACTTTCCACCTGAGGCGCACAGTCAGCAATGGTAAATGCTTGATCCTTTTGCGGGGGTCAGGCATTTTTTTTGTCCATTTGAGTTTTTATTAAATTATTAGAATTAAAAAACACATTATTCCTACTTGACTGATAGGAATATATATACTAAGATTCTCATAGACTAATTTACGCAACACCAAATATATATATCATAAGGGGGGAACACAATGAATGCATTTCTTATTATTGTGAATGTTGCCGTATTGCTATTACTCATGGTCGGTTTACGCATCATGGCAAAGAAACATGTATCATTCTCAAAACGTGTATTCACTGGTTTAGGTTTAGGTCTTATTTTTGGTTTTATTATTCATTTAATTTATGGTACGGATTCTGAGGTTACAACAGAATCAATGGCGTGGTTTAATATTGTAGGCTCAGGTTACGTTAAGTTATTACAAATGGTAGTTATGCCGCTTGTATTCGTTTCAATCGTGGGAGCTTTTACAAAATTAAAATTAACGAAAAATATTGGAAAAATCAGCGTCCTTGTAATTGGGATTTTACTTGGAACCACTGCTATTTCTGCAGCAATTGGAATTGGTACTTCGCTAGGATTTGGTCTTGATGGAATCCAACTGACAGAAGGTGCAGAAGAAGCGGCACGAAATGCTGCGTTAGAAGAAAGAGTTGTTACGGTTGAATCTATGACCATTCCTCAACAAATCCTTGAGTTCTTCCCAGCAAATCCATTTGCAGATTTAACGGGTGCTCGTCCAACTTCTACAATAGCTGTTGTGATCTTTGCAGCTTTTATCGGGATTGCTTACCTTGGAGTAGTGCGTAAGGATCCAGAACATGCTCAGTTGTTTGCGAAAATTATTGATTCTCTATACGCTATAACGATGAGAATTGTTACCTTAATTCTTCGTTTAACGCCATATGGCATCTTAGCCATTATTACAAAGGTTGCTGCAACAAGTAACTATGATGCGATTGTAAAATTAGGGAAGTTTGTTATTGCTTCTTACGTAGCACTTATTCTTGTGTTTATTGTTCATTTATTGTTATTAGCAATTGCAAAAATTAACCCAGTAAATTTCGTGAAAAAGGCTTTGCCAACTTTAACATTTGCCTTCACGTCTCGTTCAAGTGCAGGAACACTGCCTTTAACGATTAAAACACAAACGAAAGACCTTGGTGTTTCTGAAGGGATTGCCAACTTTGCAGGTTCATTTGGACTAACGATTGGGCAAAACGGATGTGCTGGGGTTTATCCTGCAATGCTTGCCGTTATGGTAGCACCAGCAGCAGGAATTGATCCACTAAGCCCTGGATTTATTCTTTCATTGATTCTTGTAGTGGCAATTAGTTCATTCGGTGTAGCAGGAGTAGGCGGCGGTGCAACATTCGCAGCGCTAATCGTCCTATCCGTTATGAACCTTCCAGTGGCAATTGTGGGTCTCCTAATCTCAGTAGAGCCGCTAATTGACATGGGACGTACAGCACTAAACGTAAGCGGAGCAATCACATCTGGTGTCCTAACAAGCAAAGCAACAGGTGAATTCGATAAAGAAGTATACCAACAACAAAATATTGTTGAAGCATAAGTGGTGAAACATTAAGTGGTGACAGGCACCGCTCGTGGACACAGTCCGTGTGATATGGATGTTTTGGAAATTACTGGATAGTCATTGTGGCTATCCGGTTTTTTTATGGGTTAAAAACTAATTAATTGATTGATTAAATCGGAAGATAAACTAATCAAACGTTTGATTAGAACGCACAGAACCCTTGGGAATAGAGGGTTTTAATAAAAAAACTTTCTATAAATGAAAAACTAATTAATCGTTTAATTGGATTGGATGGTTAACTAATCAAACGTTTGATTATACGGCTAGGAAGTATTGGTATTACTTTGAATTGCTGATATTATAGGTTTTGAAGGCTGTTTAAGGAGGAAATACATATGATTACAAATATCGCGACAGTAGCGGTTTATGTGGAGGATCAGCAAAAAGCAAAGGATTTTTGGACAAACAAAGTTGGTTTTGAAGTAAAGGCAGAATTTCCAATGGGACCAAATGCACACTGGCTTGAGGTAGCACCACAAAATGCCCAATCACATCTAGTCATCTACCCTAAGTCAATGATGCAGGGTCATGAAAACAAAATGGCTTCTATTGTTTTTGCTTGTGAAGATGTAAAGGGAAGTTACGAGAAAATGAAAGCCAATGGAGTTAATTTCAAAGCTGAGCCTCAGGAAATGCAATGGGGAACCTTTGTACAATTCACGGATGAAGACGGTAATGAGTTTTTACTGAAAGGGTAAAGAATAACCTCAAATAAAAAGGCAGCTCCACAATGTCCTACCATTGTGAGGGCTGCCTTTTTATCAATCCTTTTTTCCTAATCCATGCATGATAAATTGTATCGTTCGCTCAATCTCAAGCTCATCATCCCATTCCAATTGGGGAAATAGAATATAACGGGAGAATAAGAAGCCGAGAATATTGGTAATCGTTAACCTTGCGATACTTTCTGGCGGCATATCAATTAATAGCCCTTTTTCCTGATAGCCCTTGATTACTTTTTTAACAGAGTTAAAGATATTTTTTACGACGAGATCAAAAAATTGAGCACGCAGTTCCGGCTGAAAAGGAATTTCTTGAAACATAATTTTCACCACAGGAAGCATCCGGATAAGAAGGTCTCTTCTGTTTTCTATCGTGGCACGCAGAAATTCCTCTACTGTTTCATATTCCCGATCAAGTACTTTATTAAAATCCTTTACCACTAATGGAGCTATGAACTTTGTCATTAACGGTGCCACAATCGAAACCAACAAGTCCTTCTTGGTTTTATAATGTCGAAAGATCGTTCCTTCTGCAACTCCGGCCTTTTTAGCAATCTCACTTGTGGACGAAGCGGCATAGCCTTTTTCAGAAAAGGTTTCAATTGCGGCTGTAATGATTTTTTTTTGCTTATCTGTCAATTTATCTTCATCAAATAGCTGTTGCAGCATCAATTCTTCTTCAATCATGGTTAAACTCCTTTATTCAACACAAACTCAACCGTATCAAATCTTCCTATATTTTTTCAATGCTACTATATTTAAAAGTATGAAAACAAGGGAAAACCCCAACAATACAAATATATCATTTCTGATATCACTTAAACCTAAGCCTTTATACATGACATCTACTAAAGCATTGCCGCCATAATACATCGGCATGCATTTAGCAAGAACTTGCATCCATCCAGCCATTGATTCAAACGGAAAAATACCTGCAAAAAAGACCTGAGGGATGATAGCTATCGGAATAAATTGCATCATCTGAAACTCGGAATTGGCGAAAGACGACAATAGAATTCCAAGTGACAATGCCACTAATGCAAGGGTTAAATTGATCAATACCACATTCCAGAACGAACCGATCAGAGTTATATCTAATACTTTTACAGCATAGGTAACCACAATAATGGTTTGGATTACCGCAAATAATCCGTAGCCCAACAAATATCCAAAAACAATATCTCTTCTTTGTATAGGTGTTGCTAGTAATCGTTCAAGAGTACCAGTGGTCCGTTCCCTCAGCAAAGCAATTCCAGAAATTAAGAACACAAAGAAGAAGACAAAGAATCCCACTAATATCGGGCTCAATTGGTCAAAAAAGATTGTATCCTTATTTCCATATATATAGGAGGTTTTTACCTCAGGTGCCTTTGCGGTTTCTATTTTTAGGGGGACTCCTGGAAGTTTACTCTGAATACCCTCTATAAATACAGACATATTTGCTGCCTGCTCTTTTGCTCTTTCTGCCGCAATTGCCTGTTGCACCTTTATTTGCAAAGCCTTTGCTGCATTAGGCTGGTCATTTGTAAGGGTCAAAGAAATGTCATCCCCATCAAAATGAAGAACACCGTCTAAGTCTTTATTAAGTATGAGGTCTTTTGTGTTCGTTTCGACTTGTATTATGGTAATTTCGCTATCCTTTAATCTCTCTAATAATTTGTCATCTGCATTGATAACACCAAGTCTGGGATCAACTGTATTTCCAGAAAGCAGATAATTAAGCAGAGTTAACACGAGTAATGGAGCAACCATCATCAATGCTAAAGCACGTTTATCACGCAGCATTTGGTGAAATATCCGTTTTACAAGGGCAAATATTCTCATTGCTGTTTACCCCCTGCTTTTAAAAATACCTCTTCTAAACTTGTAATCCCATATTGCTTCTTCAATTCCGAAGGTGAGCCGCTCGTGATAATCTCACCATTACGCACCATAGCGAGACAATCACACTTTTCTGCTTCATCCATAACATGGGTAGTTACTAAAATCGTTTTCCCTTCATTTTTTAAACGATATAACTCAGCCCAAATAGACTGTCTTAGCTCGGGGTCAATTCCGACTGTTGGCTCATCCAAAATAAGCACTTCAGGATCTTGTATTAACGCAACTGCAAGAGATAACCGGCGTTTCATACCTCCTGAATAGTTTTGAACCTTCTTTTTTAAATCTGCAGTTAGATTTACTAAGTCCGCGGCATAAGCAATCCGTTCTTTTTGGACATTTTTTTTCAGTTTAAAAAGGGAGGCAAAGAAGGCGAGATTTTCCTCTCCAGTCAAATCGGTGTATAAGGCATCTGCTTGGGCCATATAGCCGATACTTTGCAATAGTTGCAGTTTTGGAACAGGTGTATTCAATACATCAACATTCCCTTCGCTGGGAGAATCCATGCCGACGATAATCTTAACTAGGGTTGTTTTGCCTGAACCGGAAGGACCGATTAGACCATAAATTTGGCCGGATTCCACTGTTAAGCTGATTTGATTTAGAACTAACTTTTTTCCAAAAGTTTTACTCACTTCATTTATGACTATTGTTGATGACATTATTGATCAATCCCCTCTAAAATGAGTGATTACTCACTCTAATTATAACAAGTAAAAACCTTAGGTCAATAGTCTCCATGCATGGACTTAGCTAAAATTTTCCGCCATTGTGGTATACTATTCTCACATAGTATCACGGAGGGTGGGTGAATCGATGGCGCGTGAACGGAAATTTAATACAGTAGAATTATTTCATGAGGCGAAGCAGCTGCTCCTGCAGCACGGATATGACGGCTTTACTTTCAGTCTTTTGGCGGACCGGATGGAGGTTTCGAGGGCTGCTTTATATAAATATTACGACAATAAAGAAGAGTTAATTACAGACTTTATGGTATACGAAATGGAAGAATTTCTTGATGAATTAAAAGAAATTGAAAAACTAGAAGGTTTTGAAAGGCAATTCGACTTTCTGATCGATCTTATTTTTAAAAAGACGGAAGTACACGAATTAATCAGAGCTGCTCAGCATGTAATTGCCAGGATGGAGGCCACATTTACCAGTAAAGAAAAACTGGAGAAGCTGCCTTTAGATATGTATAAATTTTTACAGCGATTCATCTTACTAGGTAAGGCGGAAGGAAAATTAAAAGAACATATTCCAGAGGGATTAATTATTGGATTTATTCTTCAAACAGTTGCCATTCCCAATCATTTTGGAATTCCAAAGGCGGATTGGATTCATTCCATAAAGGAAATTATTAGTCAGGGAATGTTCAAGAATAAGTAATTGACACATGTGTAACTTTGGATGATAATGAAAGTGCATATTTGTGTCAATTATTTTTTTGTCTAAAGTTACAGAAGTGTCACTTATATTATCGTAAAGGAGAACGAAAGCATGAATTCATTCTTACAACCGGTAACAGACCGAGTTACCTCAAAAAAGGGTATGTGGATTACGCTTGGAATTTGGCTTTTAGTAACTATACCGTTGTCTGTCCTTGCCCCCAGTGCTAAGGAATACGAGGTATCAAGTATTGACACTATTCCTGCAGATGCAAAATCTACTATTGCTCAGAATAAGGTCGATGAATATTTTAAAAATAATGATGGGATACCAGCCATACTGGTTTTTCAAAATGAAGGTAATATGGTAGAAGTATCTGACTTAAAACCGTTACTTGAAAAATTAGATCAAGTTCAAGGAATAAAAGAATATGTTCCTTTAACGAACTTGCCGCCCCAAGCTACCGCAAGTTTTTTCTCGAAAGATCAAAGTACTTTGATCTATCCATTAACGTTTGACTCTTCATTGGAGTCTAAGGAAATAAGAACCGCTCTAGAGCAAATTGATGAAATGGTTGAGCAAAATACAGACTTAACATTATATACTACAGGTCCGGCAGGAATTGCGGTGGATTCTCTCAATCTCTTTTCCCGCGCTGACTTAGTTTTATTGTTTTCAACGGTAGGATTAATCCTAATCTTATTAATCGTTATTTATCGATCTCCTTTATTAGCGTTGATTCCGCTGTTTGCTGCAGCATTTGTTTACCAGGTCGTGAATCAACTATTAGGTTTGATGGGGAAAGCTGGATTGCTGATCAGCAGCCAAACGTTTTCTATTATGACGATTCTTTTATTTGCAGCAGTTATTGATTATTCCTTATTTGTTTTCTCACGTTACCGTGAAGAATTGAAGAGATTTGAAAGCAAATTTGACGCAATGAAACATGCAATGAGAGAAACAGGTATGCCGGTATTTTTCTCAGGGGGAACGGTTTTAGCGGCCATGCTTGTCCTGTTCTTTGCTGAATTTGGAGATTATCGTAATTTTGCACCCGTGTTTGCTGCAGCTATGCTTGTTATTATGCTGGCTTCTATTACACTTGTACCGGCATTGTTTACGTTGTTTGGGAGAAAATCCTTCTGGCCTAAGATTCCTAGAGTGGGTGAGGAAACAGTTAAATCCAGTTCTGTATGGAGTAAAATTGGTAAGTTTGTCGTGAAAAAACCGGTGTTTTCAGCTTCCATGATTGGAATCATTCTTCTAGCTTCGGCCCTTAACATGCTGAATTTGAATTATGAATTTGATACCATGAAGTCGTTTCCGAAGGATATGCCGTCAAGACAAGGTTATGAAATATTAGAAGAAAAGTTTGAAAAAGGTGATCTAGCTCAAACAACGGTGTTGTTAGAAGCGAGTGAAGAAGTGACGCCTGAACAGCAAGCGGCAATGCTTGAAAAGCTTCAGGATCAAAACCTTGTTAGTAACGTTCGGCTAAATGGAAGCACCTCGGATAACAAAGTAATTCAATATAGCCTCACATTTGAGGAAAGTCCATATGCAGTAAAAACGATGGATGCATTGGAGAAAATGCGTGACAATGCAGATAAATTAGTGGCAGATAGTAACGTGGATGGTGAGCTTTACTTTGCAGGAGAAACCGCAAAAAAAGTGGATGACCGTGCAACGAATGACAGGGATTTAGTAGTGATTGTTCTGCTCGAATCACTTTTGATTTTTGTCATGTTGATAATTTTGACAAAGTCATTTAGAATGCCAATCTATATGATGGGAACCATTCTCATATCCTTCCTTGCTGCAGTCGGTCTGGGAATGTTCTTAAGCAGTCTATTCTTTGACATTGACACAATCAGCAACCGTGTACCGCTTTATTCATTTGTCTTTTTAGTGGCACTTGGCATTGATTACAATATCATTCTCATATCAAGATTTATGGAAGAACGGAAAAAGCATCCTGTGAAAAAGGCCGTAGAGATAGCTGTGGCAAATACAGGCGGTGTGATTTCATCTGCGGGAATCATTCTTGCAGCAACCTTTGCTGTATTAATGACACAGCCAATCCAATTATTGTTTGTATTTGGCTTCATTGTCGCAGTAGGAATAATATTAGATACGTTCCTGATTCGAGGGATCCTTTTACCAGCATTGATCGTCTTATTTGAAAAAGATAAACCAGACACAGCACAGGAAGTTCAGTAAAAATGCAGTGCCAAAGATCCTGTCTTTGGTACTTTTTTCCTGGGTTTAAATTCCTTTTAAAATGAAAAATTACATGTGGTAATGGAGAAATTTCTAGTTTATGATAGAGTGAAAAAGTATAATTTTTGGGTGGGAGTTCATTGTTTTTAATAGATTATATAGTAAATCTGTCCATTTTTTCACTCTTGGTTAGTATCCCATTAGTAATACGTTCTTTCATAAATCACAAACCTGTAAAAAATTTTCCTCTATGGGCAGGCTGTTATGGAGGAATTGTTTCAATCCTTCTCGTTATGCTGGCTATCCACGAACAGGGGTATACATACGATATTCGTTACGCACCTGTCATTCTAGTATTCGCCTACTTAGGTCCAATTGCCGGAATAATAACAGGAGCATTTGGTCTACTTGCAAGACTACTTTCAAGCGGCCATTGGGACACAGCTATTATTGGCTGGATATCATTGATGTCAGGATTCTCCCTTATGTATCTGTATATTAAAAAACTTTCACCTATAAAACGAACCGTTATTTTATCAGTAATTTATTTCATTATTTATACAATTACCGTTCCCATTATTTTTAATGTATTTAGAGACAAACCATTCTTCCATTTTCAATATATACTCTTTGTTTTCTTAGGCGTTTTTCTTGGGGTTTTATTGATTGAATCCTACCTAAAGCTTTATAGGTTGAATAATAGATTATCAGAAATGTATAAGATGGTTGAGGCAAGTGAAGCAAAGTACAGGTTGATTGCTGAAAATACATCAGACTTAATTATGGTCATGGATAAAGATCATAACTTAACTTATTTCTCTCCATCTCATGAGATGGTTTTAGGTTATCAATCGAATGAATTGGAAGCGGTTAAAATTTGCAGGTTCATTCACCCTGATGATGTTGATTTATTTAAAAGTACGATTGACGGAATGTTTCATCATAAAGAGTTTAAATCAATTGAATTTAGTCTGAACCATAAGCGAGGTCAATGGATTGAATTTGAGTCCAGGTGTGTACCTGTAGAGGGCGAAAATGGTGAGGTTGAACATATTGTGATTATCAGCCGTGATATTTCTGAACGTAAAAAGGCAGAGGAGATTCTATTGCAATCTGAGAAACTATCGATAGTCGGCGAATTAGCAGCAGGAGTGGCACACGAAATCCGTAATCCCCTTACCACTATTAAAGGCTTTATACAGCTTTATAAAAGGGAAAATGGTGCTGACGAAATAAACGACCTGCTTCTAAGTGAACTTGGACGAATTGAAACGATTACCAGTGAAATGCTGACGTTAGGAAAACCACAGGCTGTTCACCTTTATCGGACAAATTTAAGAGAACTTGTAGAGAATACTCTTGAACTTCTGTCACCGCAAGCACATATGGAAAATATTCAATTCAATCTATGTGTTGCAGAAGGGGAGTTTTTTATAATAGGCGAGAAGAATCAATTAAAGCAGGTTTTTCTTAATGTTCTCAAGAACGCAATGGAGTCTATGCCTGAAGGAGGTACGATCCACATTAACCTGCATAAAGGTGAAAAAGGTGAATGTGTTCTTTCCGTTAAGGATGAAGGCTGTGGAATACCTGAAGAAATTTTACCGCGGCTAGGTGAACCTTTCTATACCTTAAAAGAAAAAGGCACCGGACTTGGATTGATGATTTGTAATAAAATTATTAAACAGCACCATGGAAGTATTACTTATCATAGTAAAGAACAACAGGGTACGTTAGTTGAAATTAAGCTGCCCTTGGCAGGTTAAAAAGTGGAGAGGAGCATTTTCCCACAGGGAAGGTGCTCCTCTTTTTCAATTGTCTACCTTAAGAAGGGCTTCAGCTAATTTTGAACAGGAAAAAAGTTAATTCCGGAAATGCGGAAATTTCCGGAAATACGGAATCTTCAATTCTTGATATTCCGTATTTCCGGAAAAAACAACTAATAATGTTGCCGGTTTATAATGGTAACCAACTAGATAATAGTAATAAATAGTATAATAAGATAGAAAATTATCATTATTTAGAATAAAAAAATAAAATTGGCATGGAACTTGCATTTATATAAGCGTAGGTATTGAATGAAAACGCTTACGATGAGGGGTATTTTGGTTGAGGCTTGCAAAATAAAAGATTTAGGGGGATTTAAATGGATTTAATTGTTATTCTTTTGGCGCTTGGACTGCTAATGTTCGCCGCCTACCGTGGTTTTTCGGTTATTTTATTCGCTCCATTATGTGCAATTTTAGCTGTTTTATTTATTGATCCAAGTCAAGTTTTGCCGTTTTTCTCCGGGGTATTTATGGAAAAAATGGTCGGGTTCATCAAATCCTACTTCCCAGTCTTCTTATTAGGAGCGATCTTCGGGAAGGTAGTGGAAATGTCAGGAATTGCCGAATCCATTGCGAAGACGATTGTTCGTATACTTGGTGCAAAGCGCGCCATGCTTACCATTGTTTTACTAGGTGCCATCTTAACATATAGCGGTGTAAGTTTATTCGTTGCCGTATTCGCTATTTATCCGTTTGCAGCACAAATGTTTAGAGAAGCAAATATCCCTAAACGACTTATTCCAGGAACCATTGCACTTGGTGCTTTCACCTTTACCATGGACGCATTACCAGGAACGCCGCAAATACAAAACGTTATTCCGATTGCTTTCTTTAAGACCGACATTTATGCAGCGCCAATCCTTGGTATCATAGGAGCTATTTTTGTCCTGACACTTGGTTTATTGTACCTGGAAATGAGAAGGAAAAAGGCGGAAAAAGCGGGAGAGGGCTATTATGGCTTTGGTGCTGAGAATGCAGCTGCTTTGGCAAAAGACTTACTAGATGAAAAAGAAGACGGAGCACCAGATTTAACTTCTAATCAATCTGTTTTAAGACAAGTTTTAGCATTTGTTCCACTTATTCTTGTAGGTGTTACCAATAAACTATTCATAACCATGATACCTAAATGGTATCCAAATGGGTTTGATTTTGAAGCGATAGGTTTACCTTACACTATTGACGTTACTGCAAGTGCTGCAATTTGGGCAATTGAGATGGCATTAGTTGTCGGTATTATTTCTTCTCTTTTATATGATTGGAAACGAGTATCAAATAAATTTAAAGAAGGAATCAACCAAAGTATTGGCGGTTCATTACTTGCAACGATGAATACTGGTGCTGAATATGGATTTGGCGGTGTCATTGCTGCACTTCCGGGCTTTGCGAAAATCAGTGATGGAATCTCTACTACATTCACAAACCCACTGGTAAACGGTGCTGTTACGACTAGTACTCTTGCGGGTGTTACCGGTTCGGCATCTGGCGGGATGGGAATTGCGTTAGGAGCTATGGCTAATCAATACAATAAGGCAATTACTGCAGCTAATATTCCACCCGAAGTTATGCACCGTGTTGTTGCAATGGCGTCAGGCGGTATGGATACACTTCCACACAATGGTGCGGTAATTACCCTTTTAGCTGTAACAGGATTGACTCATAAACAATCCTACCGTGATATTTTTGCGATTACGATTATTAAAACTATAGCTGTTTTCTTCGTGATTGCTATCTATACTTTCTTAGGTCTTGTATAAAATTCAGAAACATACGTTAGATTAGTAAATAAATATTTTAGGAGGGTCAACATGTTAGTCGGAAAAGTAGCGTTTATTACTGGATCTGCAAGTGGGATAGGCTTAGAAATTGCTAAGACTTTTGCACAAGAGGGAGCAAAAGTGGTCATCTCCGATTTGAATAAAGAAAAAAGTGATAGTGTTGCAAATGAACTAAGAGAGCAAGGATATGAAGCATTTTCAGCTCCTTGTGATGTCACGGATGAAGAAGCATTCAAGAATGCAGTAGAATCTGCTAATGGCAGATTTGGAAGAATTGACATTCTAGTAAATAATGCAGGACTTCAGTATGTTTCACCAATTGAGGAATTCCCTACTGAAAAATTTGAGTTTTTAATAAAGGTCATGCTGACGGCTCCGTTTATTGGAATTAAACATGTGTTCCCGATCATGAAACAACAAGGCTTTGGAAGGATAATCAATATGGCGTCGATAAACGGAGTTATTGGTTTTGCCGGTAAGGCAGCCTACAATAGTGCGAAGCATGGAGTGATTGGGTTAACGAAGGTTGCGGCTTTAGAGGGCGCTCAACATGGAATCACTGTAAATGCATTATGCCCGGGTTATGTTGATACACCACTAGTTAGAAACCAGCTGAAAGACTTGTCTATCACAAGAAATGTAAGTCTTGAACGTGTCATTGATGATGTCCTTCTTACACTTGTACCTCAAAAAAGGCTGTTGGCTGTATCTGAAATAGCCGATTACGCTGCTTTCTTAGCTAGTGACAAAGCACGAGGAGTTACAGGTCAGGCCGTTATTCTTGATGGCGGTTATACGGTTCAATAGAAAAGAGATCCTGCTCGGTTTACCGAACAGGATTCTTTTATTCTACTTGGTGATTACCCAAGCCGGTTTGATATAATAAACATAAACAAAAACTACCAGGGTGAAGAGATATGATACCAAGAACGGAAAAAATTCCACATCATTGGATTGAAGAAATTATTAATCTTGCAGGTGAACGGATTGTTGTTGTTGATCGTGAGGGTATTATTCTATATATCAATGCGGCTTATTGTGAATTTCTAGGCACCACGGTTGAAGAAGCTATAGGAAAGCCTGCTCAAGATGTAATCGAGAACTCAAGGATGCATATCGTCGCGAAAACCGGACAAAAAGAGCTGGCCGCCGTACAGCCCATTAACGGCAGTGAAATGATTGCAAATCGATATCCTCTTATTATTGATGGCGAATTAGTAGGAGCAGTCGGAACCGTCATGTTTCGCAATCCCGAGGATTGGTTATTATACAAAGATAAAATTCAGCATCTTGTTGAAGAAGTGAACTATTATAAAACAAAAGCTGAAAAAAATAGTAAAAGTAAATATTACTTTAATGACCTAATTGGGAATAGTCCCTCTTTTTCAGCTGTCAAAAAATTAGCTGAAAGAGTTTCCAGCAGTCAATCAGCGGTTTTATTACTTGGAGAATCGGGTACCGGTAAGGAATTATTTGCTTCTGCCATTCATAATAACAGCATGCGTGCAGACTATCCTTTCGTGCCAATAAATTGTGCGTCTATTCCAGAACACTTACTAGAATCGGAATTGTTTGGTTATGATGATGGTGCCTTTACTGGTGCTAAAAAGGGCGGCAAGAAAGGGCATTTTCAAAGGGCAAATCGTGGAACCATTTTTCTTGATGAAATCGGTGATATGCCGCTTGCAATGCAAAGTAAGCTTTTGAGGGTTTTACAGGAGCGTGAAATACTTCCAGTCGGCGGTCAAAAATCAATTGCGGTAGATGTCCGCATTATTGCAGCAACACATCGGAATCTAGAGGAAATGGTAGAAGAAGGAACATTCCGTCAAGATTTATATTACCGGTTAAACGTCATTAAAATTGAAATCCCTCCACTTCGGGAGCGTAATGGCGATGTCGAGTTAATAGCTTATAATCTACTAGAAAAATTAGAAAGAAAATTCTTTCGTAAAGGTATTAAACTATCTGCTAAAGTAGTTGAGAGACTAAATCAGCATAAGTGGCCAGGGAATATACGGGAACTTGAGAATGTTCTAGAAAGGTCTATCAATGTCTTAGATGGAGATACAATAGAAGTAGTACACCTGCCATTATATTTACGTGATGATGAAACAGGAAGTATTCCCAAAAAATTAAACGAAAAAGAGTCAGTAAACGTTGCCGAAAGGCATATTGAATCATTAAAAGAAACACTTGCACAAGCGGAAAAACAAGCAATCCTAAATGCTCTTTCTATTTCAAATGGTAATAAACTGGAAGCGGCGAGGCTGCTCGAAGTAGGGAAAACGAAATTCTATGAGAAATGTAAAATTTACGCTATTCAATAAAGAGAAGGGTATCTTCCCAAACGGAAGATGCCCTTCTTTGTGTGTAATAGTCAAAATTTTCGTATAACAAGTAAAATTATTATTATAGTGAACAAAAGTAAATTTGATAAGATTTATTTGTAAAGGCTTACAAGTAAAGAAGAGAGGTGAAGGACAGGGAAAAGGTAATTGAGACCAAACATATTTGTGCGGTTTAAAAGAAGCTAAATTCGGGGGGTAAATGATGAAAAGTTTAAAGAAAATACTTACTGCAGTAACGCTTTCTGCGACATTACTTGCGGCGGGCTGTTCAAGTGATTCTGCGAAAACCTCTGGCTCATCAGGTAGTGATGGAGACAAAAAAGAAACAGTTTCATTTACATATTGGGGAGGGGATTTTGACAAGAAGCGAATGGAAGCCATTCGAACAGAATTCAATAAAGAGAATCCAGATATCAATGTAAAATTAATTCAGATTCCTTCTGATGGTTATGATCAGAAATTGCTAACGTCCATGGCTGGCGGATCTTCTTATGATGTTGTTCAGTTAGCTGAAGCATTTAATACTTATGCTGGCAAAGGAACATTAGAAGACTTGACACCGTATATGGAAAAAGACGGAGTTTCTAAGGATGATTATTTCAGCGCAGGTATGGAAGCGTACACATACGACGATAAAGTCATGGCAATGCCTATGCGTTTGGGTGCAATGATCATGTTATACAATAAAGATTTATTTGATAAAAATGGAATCCCTTATCCGACTGACCAATGGACATGGGAAGATTTCCATAATGCAGCCCTTAAAATTACCAACAAACAAGATGGAGTTTTCGGTGTTCAAGGTGTTGGAACTTGGTGGGCAAACTACATGGCCTATGTTGAATCATTTGGTGGAAGCTTAATGACTGAAGACCATACTAAGTTTAATTTGGATTCACCAGAATCAATTAAAGGACTTAAATTCATGCAGGACTTAATCTATAAGGATAAAGTTGCTCCTCTTACTAGTGATATACCAAAAGGCGTTGATTTATGGACAAGCGGAAAGATTGGTATGTTAGTAGATGGCCCGTGGCACATACTATCAGCGATTGCAAACATTAAAGACTTCAAATGGGAAGTGGCTCCTATTCCTACAGGGGAAAAATTTACAACACCGCTATTCTCAAATGCGTTTGCAATTCCAAAAGGATCTGAACACAAGGATGCTGCTTGGAAGGTTGTTAAGTTTTGGACAGGTGAAGTTGGTCAGACCATTCTTGCCAAAGAAGGTGGAGAAGTACCTCCTTTAAAATCAGTCGCAAACTCAGATGTTTACCTTAAAGTTCATGGAGATGCAGTAAACCTTCAAGCACTTGTTACTTCAGTAGATGGTGCCTTCGTACCGCCAATTACATCAAAGTGGGGCGAAATCAACAAACTAGCAGATACTTACTTAGCTCCAATTTTTTCAGAAAATGCAGATGTTGAAAAACAACTTAAGGATATGAAGCCTCAAGTAGAAAAAATGCTTACTGAGGCGCAGCAGGCAAAGTAAAGAACTGGGAGGGTAGAGGTAATTACTTCTATCCTCCTATAAGTTAGGAGGGTTCTATGATGGCAAAAACAAAACAAGTATTTTCTTCCATTTCCAAACATGAAAAGAGAAACTTCTGGATTTATATTTCACCTTGGATTATTGGTTTTCTAGCATTTACTGCTATCCCATTTTTTTCATCACTAGCTTTAAGTTTTATGCAGTGGGATATCATTACTCCGCCTAAATGGGTGGGATTTGAAAATTATAAAGAACTAATGGATGATAAGATTTATTTTTGGAATGCCTTACGTAATACAATCTTTTATGCGCTAGTAGGGGTTCCGCTCTCAGTCACATTAGGTTTGCTCTTATCGATCTTGCTTTCAAAAGAAATAAAAGGAATAAATGTCTTCAGAATTATTTTTTACTTGCCAGCAGTGTTCGGTGGAGTAGCTGTCCTTATGTTATGGAGCTACTTGTTGTATCCAGGAACCGGAAATGGAGATGCTGGATTAATTAATGCAGCACTTGGATGGTTTGGAATTGAGGGTCCCGGCTGGTCTCAGAGTGAGTTTTGGTCTAAACCAGCCGTTATACTCGTAGGTCTGTGGGGTGTAGGAGGAAGTATGATGATTTGGCTGCCAGCTTTAGCGGGTGTTCCTAAGGAACTACATGAAGCCGCTGAAATAGATGGAGCTTCAAGATGGAGGAAATTTTGGAGTGTTACATTTCCATTGATAACCCCAGCTATTTTCTTCCAAGTTACTATGGGCATCATTGGCTCATTCCAAATTTTTATGGAGCCAAAGATTATGCCTGGTAACCAAAAAGCATGGACAGACAGTTTAATGGTTAATTTATTTGACAATGCTTTTACATTTTACAAAATGGGCTACGCATCTGCAATCGCGTGGGTTCTGTTCATCATGATAATGGTATTGACTGTTATTAATCTAGTAGTCTCAAAGAGGTGGGTATACTATGAGTCAAACTAATACGGAGGCCATTTCACAAGTTCAAATCAATCAAAAAGCAAGTACGAAATCAAAACTTCCGAAGATTATGTTACGGTCCTTACGGTATTTGGTTCTAACTATAATTGCAGCTATGCTGTTATTGCCTTTAGTTTGGACCATTTCGGCGTCATTAAAACCGTCAAGTGATATCTTTTCCGTTCCAATCAAATGGGTTCCTTCTGAGTTTAAATGGGATAATTACTCCAGAGTTCTAAGTATTTTTCCAATGTTTCAATATTCAGCTAATACGCTGATTATTACCATCAGCGCCATTATCGGACAAGTTTTATCCTCCGTTTGTGTTGCTTATGGATTTGCCCGTTTTCGTCATCCGCTAGCTAATGTAATATTCCTGCTTGTATTAGCCACTATGATGATTCCTGGACAGGTTACAATGATTCCGCAGTTTTTAATGTACAAAGAATTTGGCTGGATTAACACTTACTTACCACTAATTGTTCCTAACTTTTTTGCAGCTGCGATTAACATCTTTTTATTACGTCAATTTATTATGGGAATTCCAAAAGAATTGGATGAGTCCGCAAAAATGGATGGCTGCAGTTCCTTTGGAATTCTAACGAGAATCATCGCCCCAATGTGTAAACCAATTATTATCACCATTATGATTTGGACGTTTAACGCCAACTGGAATGATTTCATGGGACCGCTTATTTACTTAAATGATCCTGAAAAGTTTACATTACAACTAGGAATCTATAGTTTAAATGCCGGGCAGCAGGGAATCACAGATTACGGTATGATGTTTGCCGCAACATTATTAGCATTAATTCCAACTCTTTTGCTATTCGCAGTAGGTCAGAAGTATTTTATGAGTGGAATCAAACTTGGTGGAGCCCTTAAAGGGTAAAGGAGAAGTGATTCTATGAGTATACAAGATAAAACGAAAACAGGTATTCAACTATCTAGTAAAGGTATTGAAATTAATGGAAAGCCAACCGTTATCCTTTGTGCCTCCCTCTTTTATTTTCGCATTCCAAGAGATCTTTGGAAAGATCGTCTATTAAAAGTTAAAAAGGCTGGGTACAACTGTATAGATGTCTACTTTCCTTGGAACTATCATGAAACGGAACAAAATATTTGGGATTTTAGCGGAGAGAAGGATGTAGAAGCATTTCTGCAGATGGCTGCCGAAGAAGGACTCTATGTTGTGGCACGTCCAGGGCCATATATTTGTTCTGAGTGGGATGGCGGTGCTCTTCCTTCTTACTTATTTTCCGATACAAATAGTAGATTGAGAGATAATGATCCTGTTTTTCTAGCTCATGTTAATCGATGGTTTGAACAGATTTTGCCGATTCTTAAAAAATATGAATTGGGTGAAAAGGGAACGATTATCTGTGTTCAACTTGATAACGAGCTCGATTTTTATGGCTGCCAAGACCCTGAGGGTTATATTTCAGCACTCCGGGATATGGTGTTGGGGAATGGTTTAGAGGTCCCATTAATCGCCTGTGCAGGTCAAGGAGATTTATTCTTAGCAACAGGAAATTCAACGGGCGTTATCCCGGCCTGTAATTTATATCCAAATGATCGAGATCCAGAATTTGAGGCTAAGGTTCATGCATATGTAGATACCCTAAGTAGTGAAGATATACCATTAATGGTAACGGAAACAAATCGATCTCATTTTTTACTGCGGCGTTTATTGGCAGGCGGCGCAAAATTATTAGGACCTTACTTGCAGGTGTCAGGAACAAACTTTGGCTTTACGAATGCAGCTAATAATTGGGGAGATCCGCTCGCGCTATTGACTTCTGATTATGACTTTGGAGGAATGATTTCTTCCGCTGGAGAAGTACGTCCTGAAGCATACGAGGGCAGATTAATGAGCCGGATCATACAAGCTGCAGGTGATTCATTGGCACTTTCCTCTTATACAAATGATCACAGTTTTACGCTAAGCGGGGCTTCCTCAGATGAGGTGACAGGACCCAATGTCTTGGCATTATATGGCGGCGGGTATTTGTATTCACTACCTAATGTTAGTAATCAAGAGAAAACTGTTTCCGTTCATATAGAAGGTTATACCTTCCCGGAACAGACAAAACTGATGATTCCAGAGGGAGGCTGCCCGCTATTATTAGCTCAAACGCCGCTAAGTCATTGGGGTGTGTCCGAAGGAAGATTAGAATTTGCTTCTGCTGAATTGATTTATGCACAAACTCAAGGCAATCAAACTAACTTTGTGTTCTCTGGGCAGGGTGAGTCAGAGTTATCATTTATTCTTCCTAATTTGGTGGAAATTGAAACGAACGGCGATCTCAAATTTATACAAAATGGAGAACGAATTACCTTAACAGCTGAAAGAAATGCTGCAGGGTCTGCAAAAATCACTTTATCAACAGGGCAAAACCTTACAATTGACCTGCTTGTGCGTGAACAGGCACTTAGATTAAAGGAAGTACAATCAGGAGGGCAATTCATTTTTGAAGAGCTCATTGCACAAACAGTAGAAAAGGATTTCCCTCAAATTCAGTGGTCAGTTGCAGCCTTAAATAACGGTGCACCTGAATTAGGCGGGAACCTTCAACAACTTGGCTCCGATGCAGAATGGTTGGAAAACAGAGGAGTTTACAAAGGATATTCTTGGTATAAGGCTAAATTTAATACACTAGAATCTAGAGGCGTATCAGGAGTTCTGCTGCAGGATGCAAGTGATATTTGTTCTGTTTATACTGACGACGAATATCATGGGACAGTTGTGCCTGGCGGCGGAAGTTATTATCTTCCGTTTGAAGATGAGAAATCCAGCAACGAAATGAAGTTATTGGTTCGTTCAGAAATTTGGGGACATTCCAACTTTGATGATGCCAGGCTTCCTACTTTTCGTCTGAAGGGGCAAAAAGGGTTAACTGGTGCTGTTGCCGTGACTGATATTTTAAAATTAAACAGTAA
This sequence comes from Neobacillus niacini, assembly GCF_030817595.1. Classification (GTDB taxonomy): domain Bacteria; phylum Bacillota; class Bacilli; order Bacillales; family Cytobacillaceae; genus Neobacillus; species Neobacillus niacini_G. The sequence continues at coordinate 3,975,267 of NZ_JAUSZN010000001.1, read as the reverse complement.
TTGGCGCTTTAAGGAAGTTCGCTCCTCTAATGAGCATCATTTATACACATCTTTATCTTGTGACACTAGAAAATGGCCGCTTATCGGCTGGGGTTCGTGGATGACAGAACATCATCCATCCTATGGTTATTACAGAAAAAGTTTCTCTCTATCTGACCAATCAAACACTTGGGTTCTTCACCTTCCGGGAATAAAATCTCTTGTTACAGTTTTTATTAATGGGAACTTAGCAGGCAAGGTGAATCCATTAACTCCATATTTAGACCTTACTAAGTGGGTAAGGGGCGGCGAGGAAGTACAGCTTACTCTATTTCTAGAAACCTATTATGGCTTAAGTAATGGATCTGTCATCCTTTACGAGGGTGTTAAAGCAGTAGATTGGGAGTTAACTTCTGCGGATGAAGCTTCTTTATGGAATCATGCTGTAAAGGCTAAAACCTTAGCAGTCCACACTGAATTACCTGTTGAGTTAGCTTCTGGAAGCAGTGCTTGGGCCTTTGGGAATCTTGATGGCATCGATACAACCAGCTGTTGGAAGGCAGTATCCAGTGGTTCAAATATGAAGTTAACCTTTTATTTGAATGGCAGACTGATTGGCCGAATATGGAACCCATCCAGTAAATCGAGGCCGCAAATGAGAGGCGGAAATCCTGAAATAACCTTTATCCCAGGCCCATGGATTCAGAAAGAAGGTAATACATTTGCTATCTTGCTAGAGTCTATTGAACAGGGCGAACCTGGTGTTGTGGAAGAGCTCCGTTTCTTACAAGTGGAAGATGAATGGAAAAGCAGATAATGTAAATACATGCAGCGTGGTAGTAAAAACAGATAAGGAAGTGGATTAAATGTTTAAAGTAGATGGCTTAGTTCATCGTGTATGCACATGGATATATCGTTTTTCTTATTTAAACCTATTATTCTTAGTTAGTTGTCTACCAATCATAACCATTTTTCCTGCTGCGGCAGCACTCTTTGGTGTGGTTAGACAATGGGTGAAAAAGAATGATCCACCTGTTTTTACTACCTATAAATTGCTTTTTGTTGAAAATTTTAAGCAAAGTATGATGATCGGTCCGGCTGTGACGGGACTATTTTTGCTAATCTTTGCAGATTTCTATCTCATTAGTCGGATGCAAATAGGTATAAAGGATATTCTATTTATTTGTTTACTGATGATTAGCTTCTTTTTATTCATTTCTGTTCTTTATCTATTACCTTTAATGGTTAATGGCTACTATTCATCCAAACAATTAATGAAAAATGCTTTTCAATTAGCAATATTTAAGCCTTTCATAACTTTGGTAAATTTATTGATGATAATAGGCTTGATTTTCATATCGCTACGTTTTTCTTTTTTCTTAGTATTCTTCTTTTTCAGTGTTTCAGCGTTTATTACTTATTGGTTTTCTGAAAAGAAGTTTATTCATGCAACTTAACATAAGTGTTGAAAAGAGCACGCGATACTAATTAAAGGAGATTGTTTCAAAAGGGGCGAATTGCGACTACTATGAGGCAGTCTTCTTTTATTTATCAATAATAGATTTCTGAATATAAGTGACTGATAGAATTCATTAAATAATTATTAGAAAACGGAGGACAAGTAAATATGGATAGACAAGGACCAATTATTGAGGGTGAATGGGCGGATCCATTTATTTTAAAAGATGGCGACGATTATTATTTGTATCCAACAAAAGATAGTGCAGGATGGGTTTACGAAAAATTTCATGTATTTCACAGTAAAGACCTCATACAGTGGGCTGGTCCCTATTTAGCGCTAGATTTGAAGGATGTAGCATGGGCAAACACAAGAGCATGGGCACCAGGGGTAAATAAATATAACGGAAAATATTATATGTATTTTTCTGCTGAAGCGCAGATTGGTGTAGCTGTTTCTGACTCTCCACTTGGACCTTTTAAGGATATATTACGCCGTCCATTAATTAGTAAAGATGAATATGGGTGCCAAAGCATAGATGCTGACTTATTCGTAGATGATGACAATCAGCCATATCTGCTCTGGGGACAAGGTAAGTGTTGGATTGTTCCTCTTGAAGAGGATATGGTTACATTCAAATCCGAACCTGTTCTCCTGTCAGACCAACTTTATAAAAATCGAGGTAAAGACCCGAATATATTTGACAACAGTGTTTACAACGAAGGACCTCATCTTCAAAAAATTGATGGAACCTATTTACTCACTTGGAGCAATTATGATACACGTGATCCGAGGTATCAAATTTGTTTTGCAACGAGCAACAATATTTATGGACCATACGAAACTCCGGAGGACAATCATGTAACACAACCATCAGAACAAATTTTTGGAACTGGTCATGCGTCTATGACAGAGTATAAGGAAAACTGGTATTTAGTGTATCACCGATTAATTAAACCGGATTGTTCTTTACTCCGGGAAACATGTATCAGTCAAATTAACTTTATTAATGGTAATCCAATTGTCGATGTAGACAAACAAATATAAGGAGTTTACATTATGGAAAAGGTCAAATTATTAGCAGGTATTTTTAAAGAATCCCAGGAAAATGCTTTAACAGAGGGAAAACAAAAGGTTGAAGTGAACTTTTCATCTTCCGAAGGGAAAGCAGCAGGCGGAGTATATGGAGTCAGAGTGATGAATTCACCTCTTTAAATTTATTTATAATTGTCACGTCAAACTTCCCCCCAAAAACAGATGTCAAATATTCTGATAAATAGTATAATAATTTATATAAATTTGTAGAATTGAGGGTTATTATGTAAAGGTTTTCATTCAGAGTTAAATCTCCGGGGGGATAAGGATGAAGAAGGTTTGGGCTTTCTTGACATGCACCGTAATATTTTCAGTCCTAGTCACAGGATGTTCAGAAAACGGTAAAAAGGCAGCATCTGATTCGAAAAAGGACAACAAGGTCACGATTAAGTTCTATTCTCATGGTAATGAAGAATCCTACAATTGGAAGAACACCATTGAATCTTTTGAGAAGAAATATCCAACGATCGATGTTGAATTAGTTATCCTTAGTGAAAAAGGAGACACGCAGGAGGCAGCAAAGAAACTAGGTCTTGCAGCAGCATCAGGAGAACAAATGGATGTTATCATGTTTAGTGAATCCGCTAGTTATGCCCAGAATGTAAGTATGGGTATGACTGCTCCTCTGGATGAATTTATTAACGAAGAAGGATACAAAGTTACAGACGAATATAAGGTCGATACTGAAATAAACGGTAAATATTATGCACTGCCAGGTAAATTTAATCCTTGGTATGTTCTTATAAATAAAGACCATCTGGATGCCGCAGGTCTTACGGTCCCAAAGGAATGGACTTGGGATGAATTTATGGAATATGCGAAAGCCATGACACGAGATGGGCATTACGGAACCTATTTCCATGGGCCACAGGATGGAAGCTGGCTGGAGTATATGAGACTAGCACTTGCAAGTGAGGATGAAGATACTGAATTTACTACAGAAGAAGGGAAATCTAATCTGGAACATCCCCTTTTTAAGAAGACACTTGAAATGAGGGTAAAGATGGAAAAAGAGGACCAATCAGCTGTACCTTATGAGGAGGTCCTGACTCAAAAGCTTCATTACCGAGAACAGTTTTTTACTCAAGCTGCAAGCTCCATCATCATTGGAAGCTGGGTAAATGCCGAGCTTGGAGGCACTGAGCTGAATCCATTAAATTTCAATATTACAGTTGCACCTTACCCGAAAAATGAAAAGGCAGATAAAGGTGGATATGCACCAGTCACAACAGACTATTTGGCGGTTGCAGCGAAATCAGATCATAAGCAAGAAGCGTACACATTTATCCGATGGTACACGACTGAAGGGCAAATTATTCAGGGTAAAAACGTGCCATCTTGGAATAAGGTTAGTAATCATGATACCAATGTAATCATTGATAGAATACTTAATGGTACAAAAAATCCTGAGAAAATTGATAAAGAATCACTGATAGAGGTATTAACAAACGCGAAATCATCGAAGTTTGTTTCGCCTGTTCCAAATCAGGCAGAAATTTATAAAGTACTTAACGAGGAATATGAAAAATTGATATTTGGTGAACAGAATATTGATCGTACGATTGAGGTTTCCAAAGAGAGAGTACAAGAAATCCTTAACAACAATCAGTAAACGATTTGTCTATCGAGGGGTTTTTATCATACCTGCGCAAACTCCGGTATAGGAGGATTGAGGATTATGTGGAATAAGGTAAGGGAGTTGCTGGTATCATCAAGTTCTTTTCGTTTTAAAGTCATGTTCATATCTATCATTTGTCTTGTCATTCCTGCAACTTTTACCTTATTTATCTATAACTATTTAACAAAAGATACAATCAAGGAACAGGCACATTCAAATGCAAATAGGGAGCTCACCATTGCCAATGAATATGTGGAAAAGCTTCTTGAAGATATGATGTACATAACGAACTTTATACAAGTCGACGCAGAAATGAATACGATATTAAAGCGGAAAATTAAGGGTTCAGCAAATCAAACATCACAACAAAAATACGAACAGTTTTTAGATGACAGCAAAATCATAAAAACGCTTGAAAATATTACATTGGTTGGAGGAAAGTCATATGTGACGATTCTCCTGGAGAATGGTATATCGTATACAAATTATTCTAACTATGAATTAAATCCCAAAGATATCTATAATGAAAATTGGTTTAAACAATTAAATAAAATAAAAGGCTATGAAACAGTTTGGATTAGCAGCCAGCCAACCATGTTTAATTCAGAAAAACCGATTAATCCCTATCAAATATCAATTGCTAGAACATTAAGAGATGACAGTTTAAATATTTACGGCTATGTGATTGTAACCATAATGGAAAATAAGATTAATCAAATTTTCGAGAACATGAATGGCAAGGAAGAAATGATCCTTTTAGATTCTTCAAATCAAATTATATCTCACACAAACGACGATAGAATTGGAGAAAAGTTTAAATATAGTGATCAGCTTACAGAAGAAAACTCGTCAAATATATTCGAGATTTCAAAAAAGGATTATTTAATAGCTGAACAAAAAATCTCTTTTACTGGCTGGAAATTAGTATCGTTAATCCCTTATAAACAAGCAACAAGTAAAATTAACACAATATTCAATAAAGTGGTAGCATTTCAAGTTTTATTTTTTACAATTTTTCTAATCCTTATGACTTATTTATTGAGAACGATTACAAAGCCGATTGTGCGTTTAGGCAATGTTGCCGACTTAGTCCAGCAAGGGGATTTAAATATCCGCTCACGTATCAAAAGCAAGGATGAGATAGGCAGACTGTCCTCGTCCTTTGATCAAATGCTTAATACGATCAATAAAATGATTCAGGATATAACTGCCACCCAGGATAGAAAAAGGAAAGCAGAATTAGATATGCTTCAGGCACAAATCAATCCTCATTTCCTTTTTAATGTTCTTAATTCGATTCGAATGAAGGTCATGGTAAAAGGGGATAAAGAAAGTGCCAATATGATTAGTTCCTTGTCAAAATTACTTCGTATGACGATATCGAAAGACAAAGAAATCATCACATTTCACGAAGAGGTTCAAATTGTCTTAGATTTTATTAACATCATGAATATGAGGCAAAAAGAAAAGGTTAATGTCGAAATAACCATTCATGAAGAGGCCAATCTAATCATGATTCCAAGGTTTATTCTTCAGCCAATTATTGAAAACAGCATCATTCATGGACTAAACCAGAGTGCAGGCAAAATTATAGTTAATGCGGAAATGACAGAAAATGAAGTAATGATCATGATTGAAGATAATGGCGGAGGAATGGACGAGCAGACATTACTTCTATTAAAAAGGAAACTTATCCATTCAAACACCCTAGATAATAGCACATCTAAAAATAATAAAGGGTTCTCGTCTATAGGAATATCAAATGTTTATGAACGAATGTATATGACTTTTGGTCAGGAATTCAAAATGGATATAAAAAGTGAATTAGGTAAGGGAACTCAAGTCATTATGTCTATTCCAAAAGGAGGCAGGAGACCTAATGTACAAAGTAATGCTAGTTGACGATGACTATCCGGTAATAGAATTATTGTCTGAAACGATTGAGTGGGAGAACCTGGGATTAACGCTTCAAAGTACGCACGAAAATGGTGCAGCCGCCTTCGAAAAAGCTCTGAATGAGATGCCTGATCTATTAATCACAGATATCGGCATGCCAAAGATGAATGGAATTGAACTTACTAAACGGCTAAAAGAGCTGAATCCCCATTTGCAGGTTGTTATTTTATCGTGCCATTCTGAATTTGAATTTGCTAAACAGGCACTAAGGCTGCAGGTACAGGATTATTTAGTAAAGGACATGTTTGATCCAGAAGACCTGTGCCAGGTGATCAAAAAGATCGTAAATACCCTTGATAAACAAAAAAAGAAAGACGTTAAGCAGGTTCAATTACAACAGTTGATAGATAAAAATAAAAACAGCATCAGGGAAAGATTTATTAAGAAAACCATCAATCAAGTATCAGTGGATGAAAAAGAGTGGCTAAATGAGGCTGAATCTTTAGGACTTCAACTAGATCGAACATCCTACACAGCTTCAATTGCCATGATTCTTGATTACAATGTCGAAAAAGATAGATACCTATCAGAAGAAATAATAACTTTTGCCATTCAAAATATTTTCACAGATATTAGTAAAGATTCTAAATCTGAAGCAGTTTTCTTTAATATCGGCCCAAAGGAATTTATTCTGTGTTTTCCGGATTCACTTAAACAAAAAAAAGGCTGCTTTGATGAAAAACAAGAATGTATAAAAAAATTTCAACATGCCTTTACAAAATATTTTAATATGAATATATCTTTTTTGATGGGGGAAAGTTTCTCAAGCTTTACTGAATTGAGACATGAATTAATAACTCTACAAAGTGCAAAACAACAGCGATTTTATATGCCTCCAGGAACAATTCATAAAAGAGAAGTTGTACAATCTGAAAATGATGACTTGTTTTCGAAATACGACGAAGCAGCTTCAGACTTTAGAGAGTTAATGGTCGTAAAAGATGAGGGAATGATAACCCCTATTGTTACCAAATGGATAACCTTTATTGAAGAAAAGAAGTTTCATCCTGAATTGGTGAAGGAATGGATGTTGAAACTGCTTCTAGATTTTAAGGTTAAATTACAAGCACTGCAATTATTTCGTTCTGAATATATTGTTGAAGGTCTGCATAATAAGATTATTTCCAGTAATTATTTATGTGAATTAAGAGTCTTACTCATTGACTTTTTCAAATTACTTTTGAAGCGTTCGGAAGCGGCTTATAGTCAGACTAAGCGCAAGGAAATTTTGGATGCCATCGGTTACGTTTCTACAAATATAGAAAAGAGAATCAGTCTGGAAGAAGTATCCAGCTATTTATTTATAAACCAAAGTTACTTTAGCCGCCTGTTCAAGAAAGAGGTTGGTGAAAATTTTGTTGAATTTGTTACCAAAATGAAGATTGCCAGGGCTAAAGAATTGCTTGAACAAACGACTGACTCTGTAGGAAAAATTTGTGAACGTCTTGGCTATGATAATCAAAGCTATTTTATTAAACTATTTAAAACGCATGTAGGGGTAACACCTATTGAGTTTCGGGGCGGGAAAGTATCCGCAGGGTAAAGTCCAGATATTTAAAAATTCTGGGCTTTTTTATTCCGTAAACTAAATATGTCCGCCGCTAATTAGGCTAAAAAGTAAAATTACTTGAGCGTTCAGTAAAAATAATTGCATAGTGTTAAATCTATTAAATATTATAATAGTTTGTAAGCGCTTTGAAATACGAGTAAATAACAATTTGAAAGGAACTTAAAACCAAATGAGACATCATACATTTGCAAAAACACCTCCATTAGGCTGGAATAGCTGGGATTGTTACGGTGCAGCCGTTAGGGAGGAAGAAGTAAAAGGCAATGCACACTACATGGCTGAACATTTAAAACCGTATGGCTGGGAGTATGTGGTGGTAGATATTCAATGGTATGAACCAGGTGCGGTCTCTTCTATATACCGCCCATTTGTACCACTGGAAATGGACGAGTATTCTAGGTTAATTCCTGCGGTAAACCGCTTTCCCTCTGCAGAAGGAGGTAAAGGGTTCAAACCCTTAGCAGACTATGTGCACAACCTGGGATTAAAATTCGGTATTCACATCATGCGAGGAATTCCGCGGCAGGCTGTTCATGCGAACACACCAATTTTAGGAACAAACGTTGGGGCAAGAGATATAGCCCATCCTAATTCGATTTGTCCATGGAATACGGATATGTATGGGGTAGATGCATCAAAAGAAGGGGCGCAGGAATATTATAATTCCTTGTTTCAATTATACGCAGAATGGGGAGTTGATTTCGTTAAAGTGGATGATATTGCAGCCTCGAGGCTTTATCACATTCATAATGAAGAAATAGAACTGATTCGAAAAGCTATAAATCATAGTGGGAGAGAGATGGTTCTAAGCCTATCACCAGGACCCGCACCACTTGAATATGCAGAGACCCTGAAAGCGAATGCCAACATGTGGAGAATGACAGATGATTTTTGGGATCAGTGGAACCTCCTCTATGGAATGTTTGAAAGATGTGAAAAATGGAGCGAACATTCTGCTCCGGGCCATTGGCCAGACTGTGATATGCTTCCGCTTGGTCATATTGGCATCCGTTCTGTTGATGGAGGCGGTAGTGACCGCTGGACACGATTCACCAGAGATGAACAACGAACAATGATGACACTGTGGTCGATTTTCCGCTCACCTCTGATGTTTGGCGGAGAACTACGCGACAATGATGAATGGACCCTTTCATTGCTTACCAATAAAGAGGTAATCGAATTGAATCAAAACAGCCATAGTAACCGTCTTGTTTACCGTCAAGATGATAGAATCGTCTGGACTGCTAAAGATAGACAGGATCATACCTATGCAGCATTATTCAATGCAAGTGATGAAACTGCATTGGTACAAGTATCGTTGGAACAGTTAGGACTTACATCCTCAAAAAGTATGAGGGATATCTGGAAGCAGGAAGAGCTTGGACATGTCCAAGATAAGATTAGCCTATCTTTGCCGCCACATGGTTCTATGCTGCTTAAACTATATTGATTGAAGTCGGGCAATGTCTTTAGAATAAAGACTTTGCCCGATTTTTATGAAGTCTGGGAATTTTTTTAAATAGTGGATTTCTTTACAGAATGTTCCCAACATATTGCTTTCGAAATTGACTAGGCGATAATTTTTCTATTTTTTTAAAGACTCTGCTGAAATATGCGGACTGGGTGAATCCGCAGGCTTCTGAAATTCTATCCGTACTCCAATCTGTTGAAACGAGCAGAATCTTTGCTTGGTCTATACGTATTCTATTAATATATTCAATCGGCGTACAGCCAAAAGCCTGAATCATACATCTTGCAATATGATTAGGATGGAACCTGAGGGCATGGCCAAGGTCTTCGTAAGTGACCTTTTGGGCATAATTTTTCCTTAAATAGAAGGCAGCCTTTTCTGCTACAGCTAATGCAGGCATAGGATTTGCTGATTTCATATGTGTTGAAAGCTCCTGAAGTAATTGTTGAAAGAGAATTTGACGCTGCCATTCTCTAGTGTGGAACGACTCATGTTCAGAAGAAATAATCTTCAAACACAGTTGTTCGATCGATTCCAGATTGGATAATTTACAATACTGAGGCAGTGTAATTCCGAAAGGGTTTTCAACAAAAACGTTTCTTCGCTCTCCAGTTGCTTTTTCACCGTATTGGCAGGGTTTAGATGTCGTTAGGTCCTGCCAGCCTTTAGAAGCAGTGAAATGAATCCAAAAAAAGTGAGTAATTTGGTCACAGGGCGAAATAGAAAAATGGTGCCGGTCGGGGTAGAGGATAAGTGTCTCCCCTCTGCTAACTTGGAATTGTCGGTTATCTTCTCCCATGTGCAATGTTCCTTTTGTGACAACTAACAAATCAAAAACACCAATCTTGCAACGATTTATATGCGACTGTCCAATATCAAAAGTATTTTGACCAGCTGCAAGCAAGGTTGGCAGGGGAGGGGCAAATAATTGAAGCATTTCTATCTCCTTTTATGTTTGAATTGTGCAAATTTTTGTTAGGATATTGCATTTTATTCTTTAATTATAACCCTATAATAGGTTCATGCATGTTTTATTTTTGTTACTAAGAAAAAAAGATTAAAAGTGAAATATAAATACATATAAGGGGAATTGCGTTAATAATATGTATTTATGTTTTAAGCATCGGGGAGGGATGACGTGAATGATGCAAAGCATGCGCTGGGTATGGGGGTATATAAGGAATTTTCGGATAAGGTTATTTAGCGGTCTTTTTCTAGCGTTAGTGATTTCTATTTTAAATATGCTTAACCCTTATTTTGCTGGAAAAATCGTTGATAAGGTTATTTATGGCCAAGAGAATGAACTATTATGGATTTTTTTAGGTTCAATGATTGGCATAACTGTTGTTAAGACAGTGGTTCGCTATAATTATCAGTTAATGTTCGAACGTGTTTCCCAAAGTGTCATATTCACCATACGGGAAAAATTATATGACCGGCTTAACCAATTAGATTTTAGGTTTTTCGATCAGACAAAAACAGGAGATATCATGGCTCGAATGACGGGGGATTTAGAAGCTGTCAGGCATTTTACGGCATGGACGATTTATATGATATTTGAGAATCTTACCATCCTGCTATTTGCCATTGGGTTTATGTTCTATATCCATCCGCCGTTAGCGTTAGCTATGCTTGCGATAACACCAATTATTGGATTCTTTGCGATGCGTTTATCCTTAACGGTCAAACCAACGTTTTCGGCCATTAGGGGACAGTTTGCAAAATTAAATTCAGTTGTCCAGGAAAACATAAGCGGAAATCGTGTTGTAAAGGCTTTTGCTAAGGAAGGGTACGAAATTGAAAAGTTTTCAAAAGAAAATGAAGCCTTCAAGGAGAAGAACCTTGCCTCCTCAAGAGTTTGGGAAAAGTATCTGCCTATACTCGATTCACTTGCAGGGGTATTAACAGTGGTAATGATCGTAGTTGGAGGATACATGGTTATTAATCAGTCTCTGACTATGGGTGAGTTGGTTACATTTAATTCATTAATCTGGGCATTAAATAATCCAATGCGTATGGCTGGGTGGTTGATTAATGATGTACAAAGGTTTGTTGCATCCGCTGAAAAAGTAGAGGAATTATTAAATACAAAACCAGAAATAAAGAATGAAACAAAAAGGTACAATGTTAAACATCTCAAGGGTGTAGTGGAATTTGAACAAGTTTCCTTTAGCTATGGTGACGAACAAGTATTAAATGATATAAACTTCAACATTAGGCAGGGACAAACGGTAGGCATTATCGGTCCTACAGGGGCTGGTAAATCGACATTAGTTAATCTTCTAAGCCGGTTTTATGACGCTTCTAAAGGAGAAGTAAGAGTAGATGGACTTAATGTAAGAGATTGGGATATTCATAAATTGAGAAATAGCATGGCTACAGTTATGCAGGATATATTTCTATTTTCAGATACCATTGAAGGAAATATAGCTTATGGTAACCCAAATGCGTCCTTCGAAGCTGTTCAAGCTGCGGCCAAAATGGCAGAAGCAGATGGTTTTATTTCAAAGCTGCCAGAAGGGTACGACACCATTATTGGAGAACGGGGAGTAGGTCTTTCCGGAGGACAGCGGCAACGAATTGCATTAGCGCGTGCGATACTAAAAAACCCATCCATCTTGATTTTGGACGATACAACATCCGCATTGGATATGGAAACAGAGCTTCGTATTCAAAAAACCTTAAAATCATTTCTAAAGGAAAAAACCTGTTTTATTATTGCTCATCGAATTTCATCCGTAAAAGATGCAGATTTAATTCTTGTAATGGAAAATGGCACAATTGTTGAAAGAGGGAATCATAAAGAATTGCTTGCGAAAAAAGGAAGTTACTACAAAGTATTTAATAATCAAGTGGGAAACTTTGATGGTATGCATGACCTTGAGGAGGTGAACTATCTCAATGGCGCGCAATAAATTTGATGTTGATGAAGAATTGGAATCTCCATTTAGTTTTATACAGCTTAAACGGTTAATGGTTTATTTAAAGCCCTACAAAAAAAAGATCCTAATTACTGTTTTAATCATGTTGATTGCCAGTGGGGCAAACTTAATTGGGCCATATCTAATCAGTAGAGCCATTGACGAGGAGATTCCGGGCAAGGATGTAGGCGGCTTAATGCTTCTTGCTGGAGTTTACTTAATTGCCATAATTGTTACTGGGATATGTATGAAATATAGAATTAGAATGATGTCCCAGATAGGGCAAAGTGTCATCGTCCAGATAAGGAAAGACTTGTTTACTCATTTACAAAAGCTATCATTTACCTTCTATGACAGCAGACCACATGGAAAGATTTTGGTGAGGGTAGTAAACTACGTAAACTCCTTAAGTGATTTACTTTCAAATGGGTTAATTAATTTAATTACTGACCTTTTCAGTCTTCTTGTCATTCTAGGGTTTATGTTTGCAATTGACGTAAAATTAACCCTTATGGCGATGATTGGGTTTCCAATCCTTGCAGCGGTGATCCTGCTTATAAAAAATGCCCAGCGGAAGGCATGGCAGCTGCTAAGTAACAAACAATCCAACATGAATGCTTATATTCATGAAAGTATTAATGGTATTAAAGTGACGCAGGCATTTACAAGAGAAGAAGAAAACAAACGAATTTTCAGTGAAGTATCTGATAGTTATCGAAGCTCGTGGATGAGGGCTGTAAAGATTCAATTCCTTTTATGGCCTTCGATTGAAAACATTTCAATACTTACCACCTCACTCATTTATGTTGTCGGTATCTCTCTGATTGGTGATGGAGTAACAGTTGGAGCATTGGTTGCCTTTGTTGGTTACATAGGGATGTTTTGGGCGCCAATCGCGAATATTGGGAACTTTTATAATGCGATCATTAATGCCACGGCTTATTTAGAAAGAATATTTGAAATGATTGATGAAAAACCAACAGTTAAAGACCTTCCAATTGCGTCTGAGCTTCCTTTGATAAAGGGGAAAGTTGAGTTTAAAGATGTTACTTTTGGTTATGAAGAAGGGGAAAAAATCCTTAAAAACATTAATCTTAGTGTGAATCCAGGTGAAACGATTGCTCTAGTCGGAGCAACTGGATCTGGAAAAACAACGATCGTCAGTTTGCTCAGCCGTTTTTATGATGTAAGCAGCGGTCGGATTGAAATTGACGGAGTTGATATCCAATCGGCAACCATTGCCTCTCTGAGAAAGCAGATGGGTGTCATGCTTCAGGATCCTTTTATTTTCTCAGGTACGATTATGGACAATATCCGTTATGGACGACTTGATGCTACAGATGAAGAAGTCATTGAAGCAGCGAAAGCTGTGCAGGCTCATCCATTTATTAGTGGATTGTCTGAGGGGTATAAAACGGAGGTGAATGAAAGAGGCACAAGGCTTTCTACTGGTCAAAGACAGCTGATTTCGTTTGCACGAGCGCTTTTAGCTGATCCCAAGATATTAATTCTTGATGAGGCTACATCATCCATAGACACAGAAACAGAGCTTGCATTACAAAAAGGACTTGAAACACTGCTGGCAGGGAGAACATCCTTTATTATTGCACATCGTCTTTCCACCATTCAAAATGCAAACCGTATCCTTGTCATCGATAAAGGTAGAATCATAGAGGAAGGTTCTCATAAAGAATTGATAGGTCAAAAAAGTTACTATTGGAAGCTGCATCAATCACAGCATCAATCCTTAGATGTGGGATGACCAAAAGAGTAAAAGTGTTACGTAAAGTGACCCAATAGGGAATGTTCCTATTGGGTCACTTTCATGAAAAAAGATAGTCAAAATTTTGTATATATATATCAAAATACCGTTAATAGTTTCAACTCGCCCTATTTTATAATAAAAGGAATTGGAGTAGGAGGTATATATTTTGCTTACCGCACAGCTTAAGAGTTTATTAGGTTCCGAAACTTCCCTATTGTTTCCTACTAGGGAATTCAAACTAAATTGGTGGAAAGGCATTAGGGAAAATCCCGCTTATCAATTGCTTCTTAATGAAATTAGGGATGAGGGGGATAGACTTTTACAAGAAAGTGATCCTGAACTAACGTTTTCCTTGTTCAACATTTTTGGTGAAACCGGCTCCCGGCTAGAATTCGAAAAGGTATATTTTGAAAAGCGGAGACGGTTAACGACCTTTGCAATTATGGTGTTACTTGAACCTGAACAAGATGAATATTTAACAGCACTAGAAAACACGATATGGTCCGTTTGCAATGAATATTCCTGGTGCCTGCCTGCGCATTTACAAAATAGTCCGGAAACATCGGTGAACGTTAATTACTCACTCAATGAGCCAAGTAAGAAGGAGTATACTATTGATTTATTTGCTGCTGAAACCGCCTTTTCGTTAGGTGAAATAGTAAAACTAACGGAGGAACATTTAAATCCGCAAATTTGTAAGCGTATTTATGAAGAAATATACAATAGAATCTTTTTCCCATTTAAAGAAAAAACCTTTGGCTGGGAGAAACAAACACATAATTGGGCGGCTGTATGTGCAGGATCCATTGGTTGTGCAGCACTGCATTTAATCCAAGATCAGGACGAACTTACCATCATTTTGGAAAGGGTTATGGACGCAATGAGTTCTTACTTAAAAGGCTTCCAAGATGATGGGATATGCCTTGAGGGTTATGGATATTGGCAATATGGTTTTGGATATTATGTCTATTTCGCAGATTTATTGAAGAAAAAGACTGAAGGAAAGCTGAATCTATTCGAATCTGAGAAGGTTCATCAAATTGCACTTTTTCAACAAAGGACCTTTTTAAATCGAAATCTTGTTGTTAACTTTTCAGATTCACTTCCAACAGCTTCCGTTTTTCTGGGGCTGAGCCATTATTTAAGCAAAATTTATAGTGATTTCGAAGTTCCAGAAACATATCTTCGTTCTCATTATACGGACGACCATTGTAGCAGATGGGCTCCAGCAATCCGAAATCTATTGTGGTTTGATGAAGAGTCTGTTCCATTACCTTGGAGAAATGGCACCCATTTTTCAAAGGACTCGGAGTGGTTTCTTTCGAGGCACATTTGTGAATCGGGAAGTTTTGCATTTGCAGCAAAAGGCGGACATAACGACGAGCCTCATAACCATAACGACATTGGCCACTTCATTTTGCAAGGTAATACAGAAGTGTTTTTTAAAGATCTAGGAAGTGGTTTATACAGTAAGGATTACTTTAGTGAAAAACGCTATTCTTTTCTTTGTAATGGCTCACAGGGTCATTCTGTTCCAATAATAAACGAACAATTTCAAACACCAGGGTCAGCAAAATATGCAAACATTCTTCAGGTTTCAATAGGAGAAGATGTTGATATCTATGAAATGGATATCGCAAATGCGTATGAGGTTAACAGTCTTCAAAGTGTAAAGCGAAGGTTTACGTGGGTAAAAACAAATCTTCCAAAACTGGTAGTGGAAGACACTTATTCTTTTGCTGAGCAGCCACGTTCAATCATGGAACGGTTCATTACACCTGTATTATTAATAACAAAAACCGATGATGGAGTCCTTCTAGAAGGAAAGAATAAAGTAAGAATTTCATATGATAAGAGTCAGTTAAAACTAGAAACAAAATTGATTAATTTTATTAATCATTTCGGTAAATCAGAAGATAATCTAGCCCTCGACTTTATTGTACTGCACCCAGATAGAGAGTGTAGTGTCGAGTTGGCATTTCAATTTGAATAGGCGGGGTGAAGAGTATGATTACTCAACAGTGGGTAGAAGAAGCGTGGGAAAAGGTAACGAATAAAATTAGTAGAACAAGTGAGAGAATAGGTGCGAATTTTCCGCATGCCAGCGAGAATGGCCAGTATGTACTTGCAGAACCTCATTGGTGGACTGCGGGGTTTTGGCCAGGAATATTATGGCTTATTTATCGAGATTCAAAAGATGAGAATTTAAGAAAACTCGCCGAAGAATGTGAGAAAAAGTTAGATGCTGTACAACGAAACTATTACAAACTCGATCATGATATGGGTTTTATGTGGACATTGACCAGTGTGGCTAGACATAAAATCCTAGGTGAAGAAGAATCGAAACGGCGGGCGTTGGTAGCGGCAAATCTATTAATGGGCCGCTTTAACCCAAATGGTAACTATATTCGCGCTTGGAATCCTTGGACAGAAGGAGAAGACAATAGTGGAATTGCCATCATCGACTGTATGATGAACCTGCCGCTCTTGTATTGGGCATCTGAAGAAACAGGTGATCCCAGATTCAAGGGTGTGGCAAAAAAGCATGCCGAAATGGTGTTAGATCACTTTATCCGGAGTGATGGCGGAGTTCACCATATTATTCGGTTCAACCCGGATAGCGGTGAAAAGATAGAAGCGCTTGGCGGGCAGGGGTATGGACCAGAATCGGCATGGTCTCGAGGAACCGCATGGGCCATATATGGTCTCACATTAACTTATCATTATACAGGCGAAGAAAAATACCTAGAATATTCCAAACGGGTTGCTCACTTTTTTATTGCCCACTTGTCGGAAGACTTCGTTCCAGATTGGGATTTTCGAATCCCTGCGGATGTAGCTTCACCAAAAGACTCTTCAGCAGGAGCCATAGCTGCGTGCGGCTTGCTCTTGCTTGCGGATAAAGTAGCTTCGCCAGAGTCTCCTATATATAGGAAAGCAGGAGAAAGGATACTTCAGTCCTTATATAACCATTACAGTGATTGGGAAGGCTCAGAAGAAGGATTGATTCTTCATGCAACAAGTCATTTCCCGCAAGGAAAATATATGGATAATCCGCTTATATATGGTGACTACTATTTTGTCGAGGGTCTAGCGTATTTAAAAGGGTATAAAGAATTATTTTGGTAGATTGATAGCAACTGGAAAAAAAGAAACCATTTCTCTATCAGGAGGGAAGTTTATGATAAAACTCGATTTACCTATTCAGAAAAATCCACTTAAATCAAGGGAGGATTTGAGTGAGGCAGTAAAACAGATTTTAAACCCATTAAAACCTTTTTACTCCAAGGGGAAAACCCTCCTTCAATTAGGCAGTACAGGGGCGGGATACCCAGATTCTCTAGCTGGAATGGAAGGTTTCTCAAGATTATTATGGGGACTTGTTCCCTTGTTAGCAGGTGGAGAAGAATCGGAAATTTGGGATATCCACATGCAGGGCATAAAGAATGGTACAGATCCTTCTCATGAAGAATATTGGGGAGATATCGCAGACTTTGATCAGCGTGCGGTAGAAATGGCGGCATTTGGATATGCACTCGCACTCATACCTGAAAAGATTTGGGAGCCTTTAAGTGATTTGGAAAAAGATAATTTGTTCCAGTGGCTAAATCAAATCAACACAATCAAAGTTTACGATTGCAACTGGTTATTTTTCCCGGTAATTGTCAACCTTGGGTTTAAAAGAGTTGGCTTACCATATAATCGTGAAACAGTGATAGGGAATCTTGAACGAATAGAACACTTCTATCTACAGAATGGTTGGTATTCAGATGGGGTAGGTGCTCATTGTGATTATTATGGACCGTTTGCCATTCATTTTTATAGCCTGCTTTATGCAAAATTGATGGGCAGTGAGGATCCAGAAAGGGCAAAGCTGTACAAAAGCAGGGCAGCGGCATTTGCCAAGGACTTTATCTACTGGTTTGCGAATGATGGTTCCGCCCTGCCATATGGAAGAAGTCTGTCATATCGATTTGCTCAATCTTCCTTTTGGAGTGCCCTTGTCTACGCAGAGGTCGATGTGTTTCCACTAGGCGTGATGAAGGGACTTATCCTGCGGAACCTCCGCTCATGGTTCAGTCAAAATATATTTGACCATAATGGACTGCTGACGATTGGCTATAGTTATCCAAATTTGGTCATGGCAGAGAACTATAATTCACCATGTTCACCATATTGGGCGTTAAAAACCTTCCTGCCTTTAGCACTGCCTGTGGATCATCCTTTTTGGGAGGTGGAGGAGGAACTTCTTCCTTCATTAAAGGAGAAGGTTGTGCAGCACTCACCACGTTTTATCCTATGCAGACAGGATGAACAAAACCATGTTGCTGCATTTAACGCTGGGTACCAGCATACAAATGATCACTCTCATATTGCAGCGAAATATGAAAAATTTGTTTACTCCAATATTTTTGGATTTAGTGTGCAAAAAGCAGAATGGGGACTTGCACAGGGTGCATTTGATTCGATGCTTGCTGTCAGCGAGGGCGACAATATCTATAGAGGTAAAAGAAAGTGCGAGGAATATGAGGTAAACGAGAATGTAATCTACACAAAATGGAAGCCGTGGGATGATGTTGAAATTAAAACATGGCTCGTTCCAGGGACCCCCTGGCATATCCGAGTCCATTGTATAGAGACAAGAAGAAACCTTGATGTTGCAGAAGGTGGATTCGCTCTAGGATTGGAGCATACCCAATATAATGGGCAAAAGGCAGAGGGAATTACGCTGTTAAAAGAAAGTGCAGCTATTTCACCTTGGGCTGTAAGCGGTATAAAGAACTTATATGGAAATGGCAAATCAGAGCTCGTCTATCCAAATGCAAATACAAATCTAGTAAATACACGCACCGTTATACCAACTATAAAGGCTAGTCTAAAACCAGGGACACATTGGCTTGTAAATGCCGTTTTTGGGGAACCAGGAAATGAGACCATTATGAACCAATGGGAAACCACGCCAAAGATTGAATTTGGGGAAGAAAATATATACTTGGAACTCGGCGAAGAGAAGATTATTATTCATAAATGAAGATAGGAAGTGTAAGTAGATATGACAACAGTTCCAAATTTAAACTGGCTTACAGATGTGAGTGTGTTTTCTGTAAACCGTCTTCCAGCGCATTCAGATCATCTCTATTATGAGAAATTGGAGGAGGCGCAAAGTGGAGCTCCGGTGAAAATGCGTCATGATTTAAATGGAAATTGGAAATTTTTCTATAGTATTAATCCGGACCACAGACCAGATCAATTTTATAAAAATGAATATCACTGCTCCAGCTGGGGGGATATCAGTGTTCCTGGGCATATTCAGCTCCAAGGCTATGGTCAGCCCCAGTATGTAAATACGATGTATCCTTGGGACGGTCATAATGAAATTCGTCCGCCAGAAATTCCAACCGACCATAATCCGGTAGGAAGTTATGTAAAATACTTCAAAATTCCAACTAACATGAAAAATAAGCCAGTTTATATTTCCTTCCAAGGTGTAGAGTCTGCTTTTTATGTATGGTTAAATGGTGAGTTTGTTGGATACAGCGAGGATTCTTTTACCCCTGCTGAGTTTGAACTTACACCGTATTTGGTTGAAGGTGAGAACAAGCTCGCAGTGGAGGTTTATCAACGGAGTACCGGCAGTTGGCTTGAAGACCAGGACTTTTGGCGTTTTTCTGGGATTTTCCGTGATGTTTACCTTTACACAGTTCCGGAAATTCATGCCGCCGACCTCTATGTTCGCCCTGAACTGGATTCCACTTTTACAAGAGGTACTCTTTCTGTCGACCTAAAGCTTCAAGGGAAGGCCGCTTCAAAAATAACGGCAGAATTAGTGGATGCCAATGGTACTCTCGCTAAAACGGGCGAAGCTGAATATATCGATGGCAATTGGTCGATTAACCTTGCTGTTGAGCAGCCTGCACTTTGGAGTGCAGAAAATCCGTATTTGTACAAATTATTTATACAAATCTACAACGAAGCTGGAAGTTTAGTAGAGGTTGTAGCACAGAAGGTTGGGTTTAGAAGATTTGAACTCGTGAATAAAATTATGCACCTCAATGGAGAGCGGATTGTATTTAAGGGTGTGAACCGTCATGAATTCAATCCCCGTCACGGCCGTTCCATTACAAAAGAAGATATGCTCTGGGATATTAAAACCCTAAAACGTCATAACATCAATGCAGTCCGTACCTCTCACTATCCTAACCAAAGCTATTGGTACGAGCTATGTGATGAGTATGGGATATATGTCATCGATGAGATGAATCTTGAAACACATGGCTCATGGCAAAAGATGGGGGCTGTTGAGCCTTCCTGGAACATTCCTGGTAATAAGCCGGAATGGGAAGGAATCGTCATGGACCGAGCCATTTCGATGGTAGAACGAGATAAAAATCACCCATCTATCTTGATTTGGTCCTGTGGTAACGAATCATACGCTGGTGAAGTAATTCTTAATGTCTCTAAATATTTCAAAAAGATGGACCCTAGTAGACTTGTTCACTATGAAGGAGTTTTCCACAACCGTGATTATAACGACACAAGTGATATGGAAAGCCGCATGTATGCGAAGCCATCTGATATTGAAAAATATTTAAATGATAATCCGGAGAAGCCTTACATTAGCTGTGAGTACATGCATGCAATGGGAAATTCACTTGGAGGTATGTACAAATATACGGACCTTGAGCAGAAGTATCCAATGTATCAAGGAGGGTTTATTTGGGATTATATTGATCAAGCTATTTATAAAAAGGACCGTTACGGAAATGAATTCCTTGCATATGGCGGAGATTTTGGTGATCGTCCGACGGATTATGGATTCTGTACAAATGGGATTGTCTACGCTAACCGAGAGCTTTCACCTAAAATGCAGGAAGTTAAGTTCTTATATCAAGATTTTAAACTAGTACCAGATGGGATAGGTGTAACCATTAAAAATGAGAGTCTGTTCACGAATACGAGTGTCTTTGAACTGGATTATGTCTTATTACGTGAAGGCAGGGAATTATATCGAAATAAGCTGTTTGTTAATGTTGAACCGCAACGTGAGGGACGTTTTGAGTTTGAAATCCCTGAAGAGTTCAAAGCTGAAACAGGTGAGTATTGTATTCAAACATCACTAGTGTTGAAGGAAGGCACCCTTTGGGCAGAAGCAGGGTATGAAATTGCATTCGGTCAGTTTGTTTATCAAGTGGGTACAAAGGGATTAGCACCAGTAAACGGCAATTTACGGGTTGTCTATGGGGATGTCAATATTGGTGTTCATGGCCGAGACTTCACGGTTATGTTCTCAAAAGGTGCAGGCAGTTTAGTTTCCCTAAACTACGCAGGTAAAGAAATGATTTCACTTCCTCCAGCACCATTGTTTTGGAGAGCCACGACTGACAATGATCGCGGATATTCTCAAGGCTTCCATTCCGGGCTGTGGTATGCAGCGAGCTTGACGAGAAAGTGTGTAAATATAGAAGTCGAAGAGAACAGCAGTAATGTTCGTATTGCTTTTACCTATAAGTTCTCGATTAATCCAGATATTGAGGTTAAGACAGGATACACTGTTTATCCAGATGGAAGTGTTCGCGTAAAGTCTGAGTATAAAGGGGCTGAGAATTTGCCGCAGCTGCCGATTTTTGCAGTGTCGTTCAAGATTCCAGCGGATTACGATCAATTAGACTGGTATGCGATGGGTCCAGAAGAAAATTACTCAGACCGCGCTATGGGTGCTAAACTTGGTATTTTTAAAAATCAAGTAAGTGATAATCTATCAGGTTATGTCTTGCCGCAGGAATCGGGGAATCGTACTGGAGTCCGTCGTGTGGATGTCACGAATCAAAACGGTCAGGGAATTAGAATTTCTTCGGTCACAGAACCGTTAGAGTGCAATTTTTCACCATATACTGCCTTCGAGCTTGAAAATGCCCAGCATATTTACGAGCTGCCGAATGTCCACTATACGGTTGTAACAGTTGCCGGTAAGCAGATGGGTGTTGGCGGTGACGACAGCTGGGGTGCACCAGTTCACGAGGAACATCTTATTAAGGCAAATGAATTCATGGAATTTGACTTTATGATTCAAAGAATTTAAAAAACTAGATTTGAATAGGTTTCAGAACAAATCCCATAAAAAGCAGTAGATTCATAAAGTGGAATCTAACTGCTTTTTTGGGGGTGAAAAAGTAAAGTTAGATTATATTTATCGAAAAAGTCAAAATTTTTGAAAATCTAGTAAAAATATTCATATATGAAGGAAGATAAATTAGATAACCTGATAGTTGTAACGGATTCAAACAAAATAAGGAGGATAATAGTTTAAACGTGGAAGATTGATAGAAAAGAAAAGGAGAATTGCAATGAAACCTATATTATGGATAAATTTTGGTAAATGGGGTAAGAGATTATTGCTTATGTTGTTAATTGTAAGCGTAATCACCAGCGGGTTTACTCCATCTCATTTCGTCGAAGCAGCCGATACAGAATTTGACTTCAATGTAAGTTCACTAGATAGTGTCACTGTGGCGCACTACCCGTTAAATAGTTCTTATCAGTATAAAAACAAGTTGAATGAGAATCAGCAATTGTCCGGCAGTGATGTATCCTGGAAAACGGACTACGTTACAGTGGTCAATCCGGGAAATGCAAACAATGGACATATTGCGGGCAGCAATCCGGGATCCCCTGTAACGGGAAGGAAAATTTCTTTTTCGTTAAATATTAAATTGAATAAGACGCAAACACGTTCTACCAGCGCGGTAAATACCCTCTTATCTTATGGGGCTGATAATAATAACAATCTTACGCTTCGACCTTACTACAGCAATGGTATGGCTGCGGTAGTTCTTAAACGGAATGGGGCGGATTCCACAGTGGCATCTTTCCCGGCACCGGCAGCCGATATGTGGCATAATTATACGATTTCGCTGGACGGCACAGCCAGTACTGGTAAGCTGATCGTCTGGGTCGATGGAGTTAAGGCAGCGGAGGTTGCTTCTAACGGGATTGGTGCGGACGAAATTGGCAATGGACAATTTCGACTGAACCGTACGATTGCTACCTTCTCCAATCTTGACTCGCACTACCGCGATGTGCGTGTATTTAAAGCCGCACTTGATCAAGACGCTGCGACTTATTTTGCGAGAGAAATTCGCAGTTTTACTTGGAACGACTTGCTCACTTTGAAGCCGCTCACCGATGGGATGGTGGTTCGTGAGGATCTTTCGTTGTTTCGTGATCCCAATATTATCTGGACCTCAAGCGATAACAGCTTGATTAATCCAAGCACAGGTTTAGTAAATCGTCCGACGGAAGGCACGAGCGCAAAACAAGTCATTCTGACCATGAAATGGTTTGACTTCAGTCAGGAATACACAGTGACAGTGCCATCGCTCAAATCGGAGCTTCAGGCTAAATATGATGAGAAGAAAGATACTATAAGAGGGGATTATACCAACGGAACATGGAAAACCATTACTCAGGCTCTCGATCATGCGAAATCGATTTTAGCCGATGAATCTGCGACGCAATGGGATATAGACCGGGCGGCTTTGCAAATTGACGAAGCCTTCAAATGGGCACAGACCGTTCAACCTGAAAATGTAGTGAACTATTCCACTGCCGGTGTACCTGTTGGAGAAACCTGGTACGATACCGAAGGGAATCCCATCCAAGCCCACGGCGGCGGGTTCCTTCAGCAAACCGCAGAAGACGGCAAGCCTATCTACTATTGGGTTGGGGAAAACAAAATTCACAACAGTGCAGTTTTCCATGCGGTATCGCTTTACTCCTCCCGTGATTTGGTCAATTGGAAATATGAAGGTAACATTCTTGACCAATTCTCTCAAACTGTAGAAGGCGCGGAATACGGACTTCTCGATAATAAATGGGAGCGTCCGAAACTACTTTACAACGAAAAAACCAAAAAGTATGTTCTTTGGGGCCATTGGGAAACAGCGGGCAGCTATGCAAGCAGTCAAATTGCGGTAGCTACAGCGGATAATGTAGCAGGTCCGTATACCTTCCTTGGGCACTGGCGTCCAGGAGGTACTCTGCGTAACTGGCGCAGTGACAACGGTGTTTACTCCGATTCCGAATACTATAAGTCCAGCGGGAACAGGACGACTGTTTCATCGAGCGTGCAAAACGATGTGACTCAAATGGGCTATATTTCACGTGATTTTACGGTGTTTGCCGATGATGACGGGACTGCTTATCTGGTATCGTCGGAAGGGCATTCCATGAGGATCCACCGACTAAATGAAGAATATACAGATGTGGACTTTACGACCTACACCTTCAGCGACCCTGCTGCAAAGGCAACAGATTTCGAATCCTACAACTTCTATGAGGGTGTCGGACGAGAAGCACCAGCGGTTGTGAGTACGGGCGAAGGTTATTATTTGGTTACCTCCGGACAATCGGGTTGGCTGCCAAATCAGAGTGCGATTAGCTATAATGCAGACATTACAGATCCGCATGGCTGGACTCCTATAAAAGATGAGAATGGTAAGATACTTCCAAATTTCACATTTGGGAACAACAGCACATACTACAGTCAATCAACCAACATCATGAAACTGACTAAATCGGATGGGTCAAATAGTTATGTTTATATGGGTGACAGATGGAGACCAAGTCAACTTTCCGACTCACGTTATGTGTGGTTACCGATTGCCTTCAACGAGGCAGAACATAATGCTTCGGCCACCTTCACAACAGGTTGGAAACTGAATGCAGAGACCGGCGATGTACAATTCCCTAAGGTTGAGCTCATTTCAGAGGGTAAGCCAGCAACCATCACAAATAATGATTCTGCTACTGGAATAGAGAAAGCAAATGACGGCATTACCTATAACCTTAATACATGGGGTGATACGAGCCACTTCTTTGGCGGCTTAGTTGCTCCGTATGAATATACGATTGATTTAGGTGATGTCTATGACTTAGCGCGAATTGACGTAGCCTATAGACTATATAACGGTTCTGAAATGTACCACAGGTATCAGATTTTCGGTTCAACAGATAATAAAAATTGGACTGAGTTGGTCAACAATAATACGAATATGTGGGCCGGTTTCACCTCCGATAAGCTAAGTGGAAATTACAGGTATGTAAAGCTCAAGGTGAATGAGGTAAGGCGTGTTAACAACAATGCTCTCAGCAATGGTTGGGGAAGCGGGCTCGTAGAGGTTCAAGTTTACTCAAACGTTGACAGCACGCCGCCTGAGACGACTGCTGAAATGAACCCGGCAGATCCGGATGGGGAAAATGGCTGGTATAAAAACCCTGTTATAGTCACATTGAGTGCGACGGATACCATGCCTGGAGTAGATTCTACCTTCTATAGCTTGGATGGCGGCACTACCTGGGAAACTTATACTGCACCATTTATGGTCAGTCAAGATGGAAAAAATAATGTGAAATACTATTCGGTGGATAAAGCGGGCAATACTGAACAGGTACTTACTTTAGAGCCAATTAATCTAGACCAGACTCGTCCTATAATCGAATTCGAAGGTATATCTGATGAAAATTATTTGGACGACCAAACCCTGACAGTGAATTACACGGTATTTGACAATATATCAGGTGTGAATAATTCGTCTGTGGCTGCGTTGTTGGATGGACAACCAATCGAAAATGGTACGGTAATACCGCTTTATAAGCTATCCCTAGGAGAGCATGCTCTCACAGTGAGTGCGAAGGATCAAGCAGGAAATCCTGCAGCGGCAACAGTATCGTTTAAGACGACCACTAGCATTTCGTCGTTAAAAGAGCTTGTAAAACTGTTTCAAACCAAGGGATCAATTACTTATGAGGGAATAGCTAACAGTCTACTAAAGAAGTTGGAAAATAATGAATTACAAAGCTTCATAAATGAAGTAAAAGCACAAAACAACAAGCATATTTCAAGTGAGGCAGCCTCCTACTTGCTGAGAGATGCAGAGTATCTTTTGAAATAAGTTTGCTACTGTGGGATTGATTTAAGTGGTGACTTAGAAAAAGTAGTGTATATTGGTATACACTGCTTTTTAATGTTTTTAGTAAAAATTTTAGTAAAAATAATGGATTTCTTTTACCTAATGTATTAAACTAAACATATAGTTTGAAAAGTGGAGGGACGACAATGAATATCACAAAGTTAATAACTACATTTAGAGAAATATTTGAGGTCCAGCCTGAGCAGGCATTCTTTGCTCCAGGGAGAATTAATTTAATTGGTGAACACACAGATTACAACGGTGGTCACGTATTTCCATGTGCTATTACTTATGGTACTTATGCCGTTGCAAAGAAAAGAGAGGACAATCTTGTCCGCCTCTATTCAGTAAACTTCCCAGATAGAGAAATCATTGAGTTTGATCTAACGCAATTAGAATACGATAAACAGCATAATTGGGCAAATTACCCAAAGGGCATGATTCGTTATATAAAGGAAGCAGGATTTTCAATTCCATCTGGATTTGAGTGTGTAATTGAAGGTAACATTCCCAATGGAGCAGGCCTATCTTCTTCTGCGTCAATTGAGTTATTGACAGGCGTCCTCCTAGACGGGTTGTTTAAATTAGGAATAGATCGCCTAGACATGATCAAGATTGGTAAAAGAGTTGAAAATGAATTTATTGGTGTTAACAGTGGCATTATGGATCAATTTGCGATTGGAATGGGAAAAGAGGACGCTGGAATTTTGCTTGATTGTCAGACTTTAAACTTTCAGTATGCACCGATTCAACTTGATCACCACAAAATCTTAATTATGAATACAAACAAACGCAGAGAACTTGCGGACTCGAAATACAATGAGCGCCGAGGAGAATGTGAAGAAGCCTTATCTCAGCTCCAGAAAAAGCTACCAATCGAAGCACTTGGACAGCTGACAGAAGCGGAGTTTGATGAAAATCAATCATTAATCGCTAATGAAACCGTCCGTAAGCGTGCAAAGCATGCGGTATATGAAAATATGAGAACATTAAAGGCACTTGAAGAACTGAAGGCAGGGAACTTAGAGGCGTTTGGGCAGCTGATGAATCAATCGCATATCTCGTTAAGAGACGATTATGAAGTGACCGGGGTTGAACTTGATAGCTTAGTCGAAGCGGCATGGAAACAGCCAGGGGTTATTGGGGCGCGAATGACTGGAGCTGGATTCGGAGGCTGTGCCATTGCCATTGTTGAAAATGAACAGGTTGAGAGCTTTATTGAAAATGTTGGCGCCGCTTATCAGGACAAAATCGGCTATCAAGCGGATTTCTATGTTGCGAGTATTGGTGATGGAGCAAAAGAGATTGAGATGGAGGGTGCTATATAGATGAGTATTCTTGTTTTAGGCGGTGCAGGCTATGTTGGTTCGCATGCTGTTTATCAGTTAATTGACCAGGGTTCTGAAGTGGTGGTTATCGATAATTTGCAAACAGGACACCGAGACGCAGTACATCACAAGGCTCACTTTTATGAAGGTGATATTAGAAGCCGTGAGTTTATGCGCTCTGTCTTTGAAAAAGAAAACATAGAAGCCATTCTCCATTTTGCAGCTAACTCTCTTGTTGGCGAATCGATGATTGAGCCGCTAAAATACTTTGATAACAATGTGTACGGTACACAAGTTGTGCTTGAAATGATGAAGGAATTTAATGTAAAGCACATCGTCTTTTCCTCAACAGCGGCAGTTTATGGTGAACAGAAGGTGGTGCCAATTAAGGAAGAGGCAGCTACTCTGCCAACCAACACCTATGGTGAAACGAAACTGACTATGGAAAAAATGATTTCTTGGTGTGAAAAGGCATTCGATCTTAGGTATGTATCACTCCGCTATTTTAACGTAGCCTCAGCAAGACGTGATGGGCAGATTGGAGAGGACCATAATCCTGAAACCCACTTGATTCCTGTTGTATTAGAAGCTGCTTTAGGAAAAAGACCTGCTGTGACCGTCTTTGGTCAAGATTATGATACAGCAGACGGAACCTGTGTACGCGATTACATCCATGTTGAGGACTTGATTGATGCGCATCTTCTAGCACTCGCGTATTTGCAAAATGGCGGGGAAAGTAATGTGTTCAATCTAGGCAGCAGTCAAGGGTTTTCTGTAAAGGAAATCATCGAGACAGCAAAAGAGGTTACAGGTATTGATATTCCGGTCCAATTCGGGGAACGCCGGTCTGGAGACCCTAGTACATTAATTGCATCTTCAGAAAAAGCAAGAAGTGTGTTGGGCTGGAATCCAAGCAGGACCTCGATTCGCCAAATTATCAGCGATGCATGGAATTGGCATCAACATCACCCAAATGGGTATGAGAGGTGAAGAGCGTGATAGATCAACTAATCCAACAATTGATTAACAAAGCAATTGCTGCTCAATTAATCGACTGTGATGATGAGATTTATGCTCGAAATCAAATTCTTTCACTCTTACGTTTAGTCGAGTTTAAGGACTGCGAAACAACAGAGTCAAATCTAGAGATTCCAGACTTACTTGAGCAAATTGTAGATTTCGCTTGTGAGCAAGGCATTATTGAAGATATTTTTGATGAAAAAGAGATTTTTTCAAGTAAAATCATGAATTGCTTTATCGCACGTCCATCAACTGTTAATCAGATTTTTTTTGATAAATATAAACAGAATCCACAAGAGGCAACTGAGTATTTTTATGAGTTAAGCAAAAATAGCAACTATATTCAAATGAAGCGAATTCGTAATAATGTCGAGTACAAAGTGAGTACGGAATATGGTGAACTAGACATTACGATCAATTTATCAAAACCTGAGAAAGATCCTAGAAGTATTGCTCTAGAACGTACAGTCCAAAAAGCAAATTATCCAAAATGCTTACTTTGTATTGAAAATGAAGGGTATGCAGGTAGAATTGGACATCCAGCACGCTCAAATCACCGTATGATCCGATTAAATCTTTCTGATGAGAAATGGCTTTTACAATATTCACCTTATGTTTACTATAATGAGCATTGTATTGTGCTATCAGAAGACCATAGGGATATGAGAATTACTTCGGTGGCATTTCAAAGGCTGTTAAACTTTGTTGAGCAGTTTCCCCATTATTTTGTCGGGTCGAATGCTGATTTACCGATTGTTGGCGGTTCTATTCTTTCGCATGATCATTATCAAGGCGGACATTATGACTTTGCGATGGCCAAAGCGGAGGATGATTGGACATTTTCATTAGAGCAGTTCCCGAATGTTCAAGGTTCTGTTGTCAAATGGCCAATGTCCGTCATTCGATTACGTTCGAAAGAAACTGGACCACTTGTGGAAGCAGGCGAGCATATTTTATCACGCTGGAGAAATTACAGTGATGAAACAGTAGGAATTTATGCGAAAACAGGCGATATCCCGCATAATACGATTACACCGATTGCACGTAAAAATCAAGAATTTTATGAACTGGATTTAGTCCTTCGGAATAACCGGACGAGCGAGGAGCATCCACTTGGAATTTTCCACCCTCATCAAGATGTTCATCATATTAAAAAGGAAAACATCGGGCTAATCGAAGTGATGGGTCTGGCTGTATTACCTGCACGCTTAAAAGATGAACTTGAGGAAGTTGAGAATTTCATTCTTGGAAAAACGGATTCTGTTGCTGAATATCATCTAGAATGGGCAAAAAGCCTAAAAGAGGGCTATCAATCCGTTGTAACACCGTCAAATGTTGAAGCAATCGTCAAAGAAGAGACAGGGAAAAAGTTTTTAAAGGCATTAGAGGATGCGGGTGTTTTTAAAACAAATGAAGAAGGAAAAGCCGGATTCAACCGCTTTATCTTGTCATTATCTTAAAAAAGCTTACAGCATGGAAATGGCGGAACGGCTCATATTTTTTGATATGAAGTAATGGAGTGGTAAATATATGAAAATAGTAGATAAGCTATTCGGTCAATATAACGGTGAGCCCGTGATGGAGTATACCCTTGTTAATAACTCAGGGATGTCTGTTTCATGCCTGAATTATGGTTGTATCATTACCAAAATAATGGTCCCCGACCGCAATGGGAAGATTGAAAACGTAGTGCTTGGTTTTGAGCAATTTGAAGATTATGTGGATTTGTCCCCTTATTTTGGGTCCATTGTTGGCCGAGTGGCTGGAAGAATTAATCATTCGGAGTTTGAGTTGGATGGAGAGGTATACAGGCTGACACCTAACGAGGACCCTAATCACCTGCATGGCGGCAAGAAGGGCTTTAATTCGGTTATTTGGAAAACAGAACCGTTTGAAACAGAAAATGCAGTTGGATTGAAATTTTTCTATCGAAGTGTAGATGGTGAAGAAGGGTATCCAGGTAATTTGGATACAACTGCCACCTATCTTTTAAATAATCAAAATGCGTTGAGTATTCGTTATGAGGCTCGTACGGATCAAAAAACAATCGTTAATTTAACGAATCATTCGTATTTCAATTTAAGCGGTAATTTAAAAAGAGATGTTTCCGAGCATATTCTTCAATTGGAAAGTGATCGCTTCTTAGAACTTGGTTCAGATTTGATCCCAACTGGGAGAATGATCGACTCTACTAACACGCCGTTTGATTTTAAACATGGCCGTTTGTTGAAGTCGGGGATGAAATCCGATTATCCACAAAATGTACTTGCTGGTCATGGTTACGACCATCCGATTCTTTTTTCAAAAAAGGGAGAAAATACAGTGGCTTTAAGTGAAAAAGAAAGTGGAAGGACACTGTTAGTTACAACGGATCAACCCTGCGTCATCCTGTATACGGGGAACTATTTGGAAGGTCCTTATTCGATCTCTGGTGTTCGAGCGAGGAACCATTTGGGAGTGTGCCTCGAAACGCAAGGTCTGCCTGATGCAATCAACCAGCCAAATTTTCCATCAATCGTATTAAACCCAGAGGATGTATACCAGGCTGTGACTAAATATCGTTTTTTTTCTAATACAATAGGAGTTTGATTTATGGCTACGATAAAGGATATTGCAGAATTAGCAGGAGTATCGATCGCAACAGTATCCCGAGTATTGAATTATGATAGTACCCTATCTGTCGGTGATGAAACAAAAAAGAGGATATTTGAGGTAGCAGAGCAGCTTTCTTATAAGAAGAGACCAGCTAAAAAAATAGAGACAGGTAAAATCGCACTTTTGCAGTGGTATACAGAAAAAGAGGAACTGGAAGATTTATATTATATGTCGATTCGTTTAGGAGTCGAAAATCAATCCAGGCAAATGGGCTTTTCTGTATCTAAGTACTTTCAAGATAACTTTGAGACCCTTAAACAAGATGAAATCCAAGGTCTTATTGCGATTGGCAAATTTAGTGATAAACAAATAAAAGAAATGGTTTCCATCACAAATAATATTGTCTTTGTGGACTTTTCTCCCGATGAAGAACAGTTTGATTCGATCGTTAGTGATTTTGAAAAAGCTACTAAAAAGGTCATCGATCATTATTTGGAGAACGGTCATGAGAAAATTGGTTTTATTGGCGGCAGAGAGGTTTTCAAAGATAAAACATCTCTAATCGAAGATCTTAGAGAGAGGACCTTCAAAAACTACTTAGCAGAAAAAGGGCTGTTCAATGAAGCTTTTATGTACGTTGGGGAATTCTCCGTTGCTGTTGGTCATTCACTCATGAAAAAAGCAATTCATGAACATGGAGAAAACTTGCCGACAGCTTTTTTTGCAGCGAATGATTCACTGGCCATTGGTGCACTCAGAGCGCTATTGGAAGAAGGGATACCTGTTCCAGGACGTGTGAACATCATTGGTGTAAACGACATCAGTATATCAAAATACGTCTTTCCATCATTGAGCACAGTAAAAGTCTACACCGAACTAATGGGAGAAACAGCCGTCAACAGCCTCGTTGAGAAAATCGAAGGTCGACAAATAGCGAAAAAAATCAACATCTCCACCGAACTCATCATAAGAGACAGCAGCTCCTAAAAACAAATGTCCACCACAGGTGGACATTTGTTTTTTTATGGTGACAGGCACCATTTGGCATTGTCGAATATTGGTATGTTTCGTATAATTTTAGTTATCTAGATATTTGATGTTAATGGGGTTGTCTATGAGCAGGTTAACGGTGGTGGCGTATACGTTTGGGGTTCTGTTTTTTCTTGTGAGCT
The DNA here is from genome assembly GCF_030817595.1 of Neobacillus niacini. Classification (GTDB taxonomy): domain Bacteria; phylum Bacillota; class Bacilli; order Bacillales; family Cytobacillaceae; genus Neobacillus; species Neobacillus niacini_G. Next base: position 3,943,349 of record NZ_JAUSZN010000001.1, on the reverse strand, counting down.
GCGCATTTTCTGTGTTTTATGGTTATAAGGTTATGTCTCATGATTTGCCTGATGAAAATAGAGATGTAGAGAACTATAACTATCATTTTGTGCTGGTTCCTGAGGAGCTGGACAATGACTATTGGCGGCTTGTTGAAAAGGGAGCTCAGGAGGCTGCAAAGGAATATGGTGTTTTATTGGAGTATGCTGGTCCAAAGCAAGCCAATATCGACGAACATTTAAAAACGATTGAAATGTCAATGGCTTCAAAAGTGGATGGAATTATTACACAAGGCCTAAGCGATGAGCAATTTACTCCGCTGATTAATAGGGTTGTAGAGAGAGTTCCTGTGATTACCATTGATACGGACGCTTCCAATAGTAACCGCATGGCGTATATTGGAACTGATAATTACTATTCTGGTTATTTAGCAGGTAAAGCATTGATTGAGGATACAAAGGGTCAAGCGAATGTTGCCATCATTACAGGCAGTTTTTATGCGAACCATCAGCAGCTGCGCGTACAAGGCTTTCGGGACGCTGTGATGTCTGAACAGGGAATAAAGATTATTACCATGGAAGAATCAGGAATTAGTAGAGTTCGAGCCGCTGAAAAGGCTTACCAAATCTTAAAGGATTATCCAGAGGTCAATGCTTTTTATGGGACAAGTGCTCTAGATGGAATTGGCATAGCCCAAGTGGTAGAAAAGTATAAAAAAACAGATCAAGTTTATATTATTGGATTTGATAATCTGCCTGAAACGCTTGATTACCTATCAAAAGGCACCATTAAGGCAACAGTAGTTCAGGAACCATATGAAATGGGATATCGAGCGGTGCAAATGATGATTGATCTCATTGAAGCTAAGACGGTACCTCCAGTAGTGCATACCAATACTCGCGTATTGAGAGCAGCGGATTTGCCTGTAAGTCATCTAGGCGGGCGGGAGGCAGGGTATTAATGTTATTTCGAATTAGATCAAAACTACTGCTTTATTTTATTGTCCTAGTTGTATTGTTAACTTCAGTGGGGTTGTTTTTTTATAAAAGCAGTGAAAACCTTGTCAATGAATATGATGATAGTTTTGAACGGTTTCTTTTGTTAAATGAAATCTCGCAAAGAACGAATTTAATTACAGAAAACCTCCAGGGTTATCTTCTTGATAAGGAAAACTCCTATCTAAAAGTCTATAACAGGGAAAAGTCTAGGTTACTTAGAGACCAAAGGCTCTTTAAACAAGAAATGAATTCCAATGATATAACGGTTACTAATTATCATCATATGATTGATAGTTTTCTTGAAGAATGTGATGCCACGGTGACAGCGTTCCATAAGGATGATATAAACGAATATTCAAATCATCTTAATGAAGTATTAAAAATAGCAGGTTTCCTTCAAGAAAGTACTCTTGCTCTCTTAAATAATAAACTTACAGACTATCAAAACTTTTATGATCAAATGGAAAGGCAGAACGATTATTATAAACTTTTGTCCTTCTCCCTTTTTGCTGCTGCCTTTTTTCTCAGTACCTTAATTGCGCTTTGGATATCTGGCGGAATTACAAAACCAATCACCCTTTTGTCTCAAGCAGCAAAGCAAATCTCAAAGGGGAATTTAGCTGGCCAGGATATTAAAATAACAACCAAGGATGAATTAAAGCTATTGACTGAAACGTTTAACCAAATGCGCTCAAACCTTCGGCAGTATGTAAAAGAAATCAAGCAGAAATCAGAACTGGATAAGCTGTTAAAAGAATTAGAGCTAAGAAGTCTTCAAAATCAAATCAATCCACATTTTTTATTTAATACGTTGAATACGGTTTCAAAGATGGCTTACCTTGAGGACGCGGAGCATACCTCGAAATTAATTGAATCTGTGGCCGCCTTACTGCGATACAACCTAGGCGGGGATTTAAATAAAGCCGCCACCCTTCGAGATGAAGTAGCGATTGTTAAAGAGTACTTTTTTATTCAGCAAACAAGGTTTGGGGATCGGATTCAATTCATTACAGACATAGAAGAGGAATGTTTGGATCGAGAAATACCTAGTTTGACGCTGCAACCCTTAATTGAAAACGCTTTTATACATGGTGTTGAATCTTTTGAGGAAAATGGAGAAATCCGGCTTCATATCTACAAAAGTAATCATAGAATTCATGTGGAAATTGTCGATAACGGAGATGGTATGGATGAAATCACTCAAATTCGATTGCTAAACTATGTGAAGGGAACTGAAATAGAAGAGGCGTATGAGTCGAATAAATCACAGGGTCATTCGACTGGTATTGGAGTAAAAAATGTGATTCGCAGGCTTCAGCTTTTTTATGGTCAAAAAGACATTATTGAAATACATTCCGAGTTGAGTAAGGGCACAAAGTTTACACTGACTATTCCAGACGCGGTAATAGGGGGAAAAGAGCTTGTTGAAAATTCTAATTGTGGATGATGAAATTCTAGAGCGGAAGGCATTGACGAAAATAATAAACAACTCTGCAGAGAACGTAATGGTCATCGGAGAGGCCCCTAATGGCAGAAAAGCGATTGAAATGGCTAGAGAACATAAGCCTGATATTATCTTTATGGATATAAAAATGCCGGGAATTGACGGCGTACAAGCTGTTAAGGAAATTAAAGGTACGGACGAAAATATCCGATTTATCATGGTTTCAGCCTTTAATACGTTTGAATATGCAAAGGAAGTTATGCAGCAGGGGGTTAAGGAATATATCCTAAAACCTAGCAGGAAACAGGACATTCTTGAAAGCTTACAGCGGGTTTCTTCTGAAATCTTAGGGGAAAAGAAGAAGATGGAAGAAGAGCAGTACTTAAAGGAAAACCTCGAACGTGCTGTGTCAATCGCCCAAAAAGAATGGGTGTCATCACTCATTTTGAATCCTGTTCATGATATTACATTTGATGAATGGAGTCAGCTGTTAGGGGTAGAGATAACCTCCGGATATATTATGCTTCTTTCCCTTTTGCCGCCGGAAAAAGGAGAACTCCTGCCACATGAATGGCAAAATTGGTATTTGTGGCTTAAGGATATTTTTAAATCTTCCAATAAAAATCAAGAAGTGTTAATGGGACCTATGACGGAAAGCCAAGTACCGGTATTGTTTTTATGCAAACAAACCACGGAAAAAGCACAATTTAAAACGAATGCTCAAGCTGTAATTGACTATTTGCTCACTCAATTCCAAAAGAGTCAGTTTAATGCAGATTTAAAAATAGGGATCGGTCTTCCTTACAGTAATGTCCATGAGCTAAATAAATCCTATCATGAAGCAGTAGCCGCATTAAATCTGGTTTTAAAAACACCTAATCGAAAATATGTATTTGCAGGAAAACAAGGAACCTTAGTATTACCTTCAACCTCGGATCTACTCGAAGTGGAGAAAAAGCTGCTGGATGCCTTGCGTCAAGGAGACTTAAAAAAGTCGATGTTTATTTTTGACTCCTTCTCAGAGAAGCTTGTTGATAATGAAGGTCTAAAAGCTCCTATTGTAAAAAAATCATTTGATGAATTGTTCATCCTAATTTCAAGAATGCTGCATGACTTAGGAATAGGGTATGAAGGTAACCTTTCAATCAAAGAGTCTGACGATATTAGTGTTATGTTTGAAAGGGGCAAATCCTATTTATTGTCCATCGTTCAACAGATTCAAGTATGGAGAAACAGTCATGCTAAGGGAATGCTACATAAGGCAAAGGAATATATTGAAAATCATTATGCTAACTCACTTACGTTGGAACAAGTAGCAGACTATGTGGAACTAAGTCCGTATTATTTAAGCAAATTGTTTAAAGACCGATTTGGGATGACTTTTATAGATTATGTAACAGAAATAAGGATTAAGCAGGCAAAAATAGCAATGCTTGACGCTTCAAAGAGCTTAAAGGAAATATGCTATTCTGTAGGATATAAAGACCCGAATTATTTTAGCCGGGTATTTAAAAAACAGACTGGCCTATCCCCGACAGAATTTCGGAAAGAAACAGTAAGTTAATAGTTTTACTTTTGTTAAGGCCGATTCATACTGAATCGGTCTTTTGTGCTAGTAACAAAAAAATCTAGTAAATCACAAATTAGTGCTATAGGTTAGAACTACTGAACGAAAACTCCGGATGCTAACATATATGTAAGGGCTTTCAGTGGTAAAGGGTAAGCGAGTTACCAGAGTCTTTACTAAATAGCAAAAAGGAGAAGGATGACATGTTTAAAAAGAAAAAAGGGTTAGTTCTATCTTTAACAGTTGCATCTAGCATTCTATTAGCAACAGGCTGTGGCAGTACCGAGAGCAGTTCTACAGATTCTGGAAAAGGCAAGGACAGCGATCTGCCAGCGGTAGGTGCAACTATTTATAAATTCGATGACAACTTCATGTCCTATGTACGTCGTGCGATGGAAACTGCAGCAGACGGAAAAGTTAACTTAATGCTAAATGACTCTCAAAATGACCAAGCAAAGCAAGTGGAACAAGTTGATACACTCATAGCAAAAGGGGCAAAATCGCTGGCTATTAACCTTGTAGACCCAAAAGCAGCGCAAACCATTATTGATAAGGCTAAAGTAAAAGACATTCCAGTTATCTTCTTTAACAAAGAGCCAGATGCCTCTGTATTAAAAGGCTATGAAAAAGCTTACTATGTAGGAACGACTTCATCTGAATCTGGTATCCTCCAAGGTGAATTAATCGCCAAGGCTTGGGAAGCAAACAAAGAAAAATGGGATAAAAATGGTGATGGAAAGCTTCAATACGTTTTATTAAAAGGTGAACCAGGTCACCCTGACGCTGAAGCTCGTACTAAATATGTTGTAGATACTGTGAAGGAAAAGGGAATTGAAGTAGATGAATTAGCGTTAGATACAGGAATGTGGGATGCAATGAAAGCAACAGAAAAAATGGATGCTTGGATTGCAAAATACAACGAGAGTATCGAATTTGTTATTGCAAATAACGATGGTATGGCATTAGGTGCTATCGCTTCACTTGAAAAAGCAGGCTACTTCTCTGGTGACAAATTTATGCCAGTCGTTGGGGTAGATGCCATTCCAGAAGCACTTGAAATGATTGAAAAAGGAAAAATGGTTGGATCTGTTTTGAATGATGCGAAAAACCAAGGTGCAGCAACCGTTCAACTAGCTGCCAATGCTGCTAACGGTAAGGACGTATTAGAAGGAACAGAATGGAAATTAGACGACTCCAAAGCGGTTCGTGTACCTTACATCGAAATCACAAAAGACAATATCCAAGTAGGGAAAGACGCATATAAATAGAAAAGCGGAAGCGCCTTGTTCAGGGGCGACAGGCATAAGACGAGCCGGCGAGAAGGTTGCTCTTTAACCTTCTTGACGGATTGGCTTATGACCCCGAGCCCCTAGGCGCTGGAGCTAGACAAGGAAGAAAAGTTGAAGCGCCTGTCCGGGGGCATGATTTTACCCCTATGGCGCTCCTCGAACGAAGGAAAGGATTATTTCTTTTCCTTCGTTCGGGGCGATATTTTATTAGGACTCGATTCAATGAAAGGTAATGAAATTTTTTATAAAAATTGCATGATATATGGTTAGGCAAGGAGGTTTAAGCATGTCGAAGGCCAGTTCAACGAATTTACTCGAAATGATTAATTTAACAAAAAGATTTCCTGGCGTAATTGCTCTTAATAACGTTTCTCTAAAAGTGAAGACAGGGACAGTACATGCCTTAATGGGTGAGAATGGTGCAGGAAAATCGACCTTAATGAAGTGCTTATTCGGGATTTATTCCATGGATGAAGGAAAAATTCTGTTGGAGGGAAAAGAGGTTTCGTTTGCGAATTCAAAGCAAGCTCTTGAAAACGGAGTTTCAATGGTCCATCAGGAACTCAATCAAGTCCGTCAGCAAAATGTTATGGACAATATTTGGCTAGGAAGATATCCGAAAAAAGGCATTTTTATTGATGAAAAGAAAATGTATGAAGATACAGCCGCTATCTTCAAGAGCCTTGACATTAACATTGATCCACGCAGTAAAGTAGGAACCTTATCTGTTTCTGAAATGCAGATGGTGGAAATTGCAAAAGCTGTTTCATACCATTCTAAATTAATCGTAATGGACGAGCCAACTTCCTCCCTTACAGAAAAAGAAGTAAATCATTTATTTACGATTATTAAAAAATTGCAAAGTGAAAACGTAGCGATTATCTATATTTCACACAAGATGGAAGAAATTTTAAAAATCTCTGACGAAGTAACCATCATGCGTGACGGTCAGTACATTGCAACGAAAAGTGCGAAAGAATTAACAACAGACGAAATCATAAAGCTAATGGTTGGCCGTGACTTATCACAGCGTTTCCCGGCTAAGATCAATCAACCTGGGGAGGTCACCCTTAAGGTTAAAGATTTAACTGCAGAAACAGAAGGGTCATTTTCTGCTATTAACTTTGAGTTAAGAAAAGGGGAGATATTAGGGATTGCCGGTTTGGTCGGTTCCAAACGTACAGAGGTTATGGAAGCACTGTTCGGAATCAGAGGAGTTAAATCAGGAAGTATTGAATTAAATGGAAAAATTGTTCAAAATCTTTCCCCGCAGCATGCCATAAAAAATGGCTTTGCATTGGTAACAGAAGAAAGAAGAACAACGGGGATTTATCCACAGCTCAGCATTAGCTTCAACTCAATTATTGCCAACCTACCTCAGTATCGAAAAGGGTTGTTTCTATCAGAAAGCAAAGTCCATGATGATACGAAGTGGGTAATCGATTCAATGAAAGTAAAGACGCCATCACAAAAAACTCCAATCGGAAGTCTTTCGGGCGGTAATCAGCAAAAAGTAATTATTGGACGCTGGCTGCTCACAAAACCGGAAGTATTATTGCTGGATGAGCCAACAAGGGGAATAGATGTTGGTGCAAAATTTGAAATCTATCAACTGATTAATGAGTTAGCAGCGGAAGGCAAAGGGATTATCATGATTTCTTCTGAAATGCCTGAATTACTTGGCGTAACAGACAGAATTTTAGTAATGAGTAATGGAAGAGCGGCCGGAATCGTAGAAACAAAAACGACCACACAAGAAGAAATTATGCGACTGGCAGCGTTGTATTAGGAGGAGATGTAAAATGAATACTCAGGCCACTAAAAGATCTACTATTACAAAATGGCTATTTGATAATGTTATCTATGTATTTTTGATTCTACTAGTTATTGGGATTGTGATTGCGTCTCCTGACTTTTTGTCGATGACGAACTTAATTAATATCCTAAGTCAGTCATCCTCAAGGATCATTATTGCACTTGGGATAGCAGGGATCTTGATATTAGGCGGGACAGACTTATCCGCAGGACGAATGGTCGGACTTGCGGCAGTAGTCTCAGCGTCTTTACTGCAAGCTGGGGATTATGCGTATAAAATGTATCCAAACTTACCGGAATTACCTTTATTCGTTCCTATTATTATTGCAATGTTGGTAACGGGACTATTTGGGACGTTAAACGGGTTTATTGTATCTAAATTTCATGTACCGCCTTTTATTGCAACCCTAGGTATGATGATTGGTGTTTACGGAATTACATCCATTTATTTTGACCGTCCTCCATATGGAGCACAGCCGATTGGCGGCCTAAGCGAAAGTTTTACGACATTTGCGCAAAAAGGAATTAAATTAGGTCAATATGAATTCCCATTTCTGATTTTATATGCAATTGCATTTTCGATCATTATTTGGGTAATGTGGAATAAAACACAACTTGGTAAAAATATGTATGCAATTGGCGGCAATCCAGAAGCTGCAAAGGTTTCCGGCGTTAACGTTGCAAAAAATATTATCATCATTTACATGATCGCTGGTTTATTATATGGATTCTCAGGTACATTAGAGGCAGGCCGTGTTGGCAGTGCAACCAATAATACGGGAAATATGTATGAGTTAGACGCTATTGCAGCCTGTGTAGTTGGCGGTGTTTCTTTATCAGGCGGGATTGGAACTGTACCGGGAGTCATCACAGGGGTGCTAATTTTCCAAGTTATAAATTACGGATTAGCCTTCCTCGGTGTAAGTCCATACATTCAATTTATCGTAAAAGGCGCCATTATCATCGTGGCAGTTGCTTTTGATATGCGAAAACATGCTAAGAAAAAATAATAAAATGGGGCATTCCCTTTATGGGGATGCCTCTATCTTTTGTTAAATCCATAAATTTACTGTTAAAATAAATACAATGGGATTTTTCGGAAGGATGTGTTTTTATGTGCTTAATTCTGTTTGCTTATAACGTCCATCCTGTTTATCAGCTAATGGTTGCTGCGAATCGGGATGAGTTTTATCAGAGACCTACAGCTCCTGCTCATTTTTGGGAAGACGCTCCGGACATCCTCGCAGGAAGAGATTTAGAAAAAATGGGTACGTGGATGGGTGTTACGAGAAGTGGGCAATTTGCTGCTTTAACGAATTATCGGGATCCCAAGGAAGTGACAGAGGGAAAACGGTCACGTGGAGAACTTGTATTAGACGCACTAAAGTATAATGGAGATGTTTTAGAGTATATGAAGAGCCTAGCTAGAAATAATGCCGTATATCCTGGATACAATTTACTGGCTGGCAATGGAGATCAGATATATTATTATTCGAATGTAGGACAGGAGATAAAGAAGTTAATGCCGGGGATTTATGGTGTCAGCAATCATTTATTAAATACGGAATGGCCGAAAGTGCAAATGGGCAAAGCGGGGTTAACAGAGATCATAAACAAAAAACAGACGGATTTAGTAGAAGATCTTTTAACTCTGCTTCAAAAAGCTGACCAAGCTCCAGATGAAAACCTGCCTAGAACTGGTGTATCATTAGAATTAGAGAGAATGCTTTCACCAATGTTTATCAAGAGTGAAAATTATGGAACAAGAAGTTCAACCGTTTTATTAATCTCGGAAAAAGAAATACAGTATGTGGAACGTGTATTTTCCAATAATGAAATAAAGGATCAACAGTATACAATTAAACGGTGATAAAAACTAATCAAACGTTTGATTAGATTGATTGCTAAACTAATTAAACGTTTGATTAACTGTTTGAATGGAATTATTCGGATTTATCGGGGGCCACATCAGGCTCCGCTCTTTTAGTCCCTTTACTGACATAGGGCTTAGCATTTTTTGCTTTTTTAGCACCAGCCTGCCAACGATTCCAGCCCTTCTTACCTGTTCCTCTGCCTACTCCACTTTTCGCCTTTGCTTTGGGCATATAACCACTCCATCATGATTGAAGACAGGATTCTTTTGAAAAAGGTTATTGAGTCTCGTGCCCAAAAAAACCTAATGCATATTTAATACCTTCTTCAATTTCGTTTGTATCATAACCTTGTAAATCCTCATGAGTAATTTCCAGGGTTGTTCTTGATAATGAATAGCCGCTGTCTAAATTAATATCCAGCAGGACTTCAAATCCATTTGCCGTGTTCTTAATTTCAATAATATCATAATCAAGTATAGGTGCTCCCGTTTGGTACTCTAAAGGTTCTAACTCTGACATTACCACACCTCCATCATTACTTCTAGTCCACATTCGAACATAGGTTATACAAAAAGGGGAAAATATAAACATTCTTTTGCAACTTTCTCATTACATACTATAAAACAAAAGAGTGAAATAAATTGATACTTTGTCTAATGACAGACACATGAGAATAGATATAATTAATATTGACAGAATATTACACAATAAAAGACTCCGTTATTAAACCGACCAACATAAAAAAGGAGTGAGATATGCATGCAGCGGCAAAAGCTTTTAATTAATGGGGAAAGATTAAAGAATGAGCTTGAACGATTTGCGCGCTTTGGCAGGACTGACAATAATGGGGTAACCCGTCTAGCATTATCAGAGGAGGATCGTTTAGCCAGAGATTTCTTCCGGTCATGCTGTGAAGAGTTAGGCTTAACCGTGAAGGTTGACGATATTGGCTGTATGTACGCGACTCTAGAAGGTGCTAGGAATCTGCCTCCAATTCTGATTGGCTCCCATCTGGATTCAGTGAAAAAAGGCGGCAGGTTTGACGGTGTGTTAGGCGTTTTAGCTGGTTTAGAAGTTGTACGAACACTGGTAGAAAATAATATCAAACCTCAAATCCCAATCACACTTGTTAATTTTACGAATGAAGAGGGGGCAAGGTTTGAGCCTTCGATGATGGCATCAGGTGTGCTTTCCGGTAAATTTGATAAGAATGTGATGCTGAAAAAGAAAGATTCCGCGGGGATTACATTTGAGGAAGCACTTAAATCGATTGGGTATGAAGGGGAAGTAGAGAATCGACTAAAAGAGGGTACTGCATTCTTAGAATTGCATATTGAACAAGGTCCGATTCTTGAAAAAGAAGCTGTGGCAATTGGCGTGGTCGAATGCGTGGTCGGCATGGCGTGTTTTGATATTGAAATCACAGGTGAATCCGATCACGCAGGAACTACGCCGATGAGTATGAGAAAAGATGCTCTTTTTGCCGCCAATAACCTCATTAATGAAATTCGCAGAGTATTAGGTCCATTAGATGAAGAATTAGTATTTACGATCGGCAGGGTAAACGTGTACCCGAGTATTCATACCGTGATTCCGAATAAGGTTGTTTTTTCTCTAGAAGCAAGACACAAAAATCCTGAGATAGTAAAGACATTTAAAGAATTTGTTGAAGATCTTCCAAATCGCGGTTTAAATGAAGGCTGTGAGGTAACAACAACGAAATTATGGGAGCGGGATACGGTTTGGTTTGATACCGAAATCGTTAACCAATTAGAAAAATCGGCACAGTCACTGGGATATAGTAATAAAAGAATGGTCAGCGGTGCCGGACACGACGCGCAATTTATTGCCAGCCTTGTACCGTCCGCAATGCTATTTGTTCCGAGCTTTAATGGGAAAAGCCATTGTGAAGAAGAACTGACCTCGTGGGAAGAGTGTGAAAAAGGGGTAAACGTATTATTGGATACTGTTTTAGCGTTATTATCGAAGTAAGAGCAGAGACGCCAGGTCATGGGACCTGGTGTCTCTTTAGTACCTCATGAATTCGATTCTTTAATAATTTCAGCGTAAAACTTAATCGCCTGAATAAAGTTATCTTTACTAATATGTTCGTTTGTGCCATGCATTCTGTTTAAGTCCTCAGACGTAATTTGCACGGGCAAAAAACGATAGGTATTTTTGGAGATACTGTCATAATGCTTCGCGTCAGAGCCGGCAAACATTAAATAGGGGGCTATAATCGCGTCTTTATAGATATTTCTTGCCGCCTGTTGGATAGATTTAAATTCCCATCCGTTAGTCGAAGAAACCTTAGAAGCTTCACTTCCGGTAACGGTAACGTTAATAGCATCATCCTCAATCGTATCCTCAATGAAGCTTTTGACATCTTCTAAAGAATCCCCAGGCATTAGACGGTGATTGATAATTGCAGTTGCTTTCTCAGGTAAAGCATTATATTGTTCTCCAGCCTGAAAAATGGTTGGGGCGATGGTGGTTCTAATCAGAGCGGCGGTAGCAGGCTGCTGCAACAGTATTTGCTCAATAATAGGCTCAAAAATGACTTTATTGGCAAAAACATATCTCATCGGAAAACTCATTTCTGGTGCTACATATTCAAATAAGTCTTCACCAGGACCTCGAAGATCACCTTTAAACTGTGTATCTTCAAGCTTTGCTATTGCGCTCGCAATTCGTCCAATGTTGGTGTGGTCTTTCGGCTGAGAGGAGTGTCCGCCGCTTCCTTCAATGGACAATTCTGAGGTAGCAGAGCCTTTTTCAGAGATCCCGACCACTCCTACTGGCTGGTCGACACCGGGAACCATGTTCTCAATAATTGCTCCGCCTTCATCTAATACGAAGTCAAACGTGACTCCTCTATCTTTTAAGGTATTTACAATTATAAGGGCACCTTCAACTCCGCCAATTTCTTCATCAAAACCAAACATTAGAAATACATCTCTGGCTGGTTTGAAACCATCATTGATTAAAAATTCTACGGCTTCTAAGATTCCAATTACACCAACCTTGTCATCCAATGTACCGCGGCCCCATATTATATCGTTTTCAACAGTACCGCTGAAAGGAGGCTGTTCCCAATTCTCTTCGGTACCCGCTAACACAGGAACCACATCATAATGACTCGTTAAGCCAATGGGGTTTTTACTAGAATCTGACCCTTTCCATTTATAAATAAGCCCATACTCATTTATTTTTTCTAATTCGAGTTGAGTGTGTACGGATGGATAACTCTCTTCTAAGAAAGAAATAAACTTATCAAATTCAGTAAAATCAAACTTACTTCGCTCCTGATAGGATATTGTTTTATACGTAATCGCCTTCGAAAGGTGCTCAACAGCTTTAACCTCATTAATCACCACCTCTGTTGGCTGGGGAGAAGGTTGTCTGGAAGTAACTAACATTGCATTGGAAGCGGTTACAATAATAAAGATGATAAGCAATCCACCAATCATCCCGAAAATAAGTCTTCGTTTTTTCATAATAGGAATCCCTCCATTCTCATTTGTATATTTCAATACTATGAAGGGAAATCCCTTTATTTGTTAAACTTGATTTTATTGAGGTCATTTCTATTGAGAATTGAACTACTATTTAAAAAATTCTTTGCAGTTTATCGTGATATTTTGTATATTAATATAGTTATATTATCGAGTACTACTTAATTATCTCTTTATTCTTCGGAAATAAGGAATTGGAAAATATTATATGAAAGATTGGAGCGTCACATGGAACGAAAATTACCATTAAAAGAAATTATAGCCTTAGGCTTTTTTATGTTTGCCTTATTTTTAGGTGCTGGGAATATTATTTTCCCGCCATTACTTGGTCAGCAGGCTGGTGAATCCCTATTGTCAGCTACCATTGGGTTTTTAGCAACGGGTGTTGGCCTGCCTCTTTTGGCTGTCTTTACCATCGCGAGATCAGGTGGGGATTTAAATGACTTATCAAATAGGGTACATCCCGCATTCGCTAAGGTGTTTCCGGTTATTATTTATTTAACGATTGGACCATTATTCGGAATCCCTCGTACCGGAACGGTTACGTATGAGATTGGTGTTGCTCCCTTCCTGCCAAACGAAAGCAGCATGGGGTTATTTATATCAACATTGGTATTTTTCCTTATCACCTATTGGCTCGCACTTAATCCAGCAAAGCTAGTGGATCGTGTGGGAAAAGTTCTTACACCGTTACTTTTACTATTAATCGTAATAATTTCAATCAGAGGATTTGCTTCTCCGATTGGTTCCATTGGTGAGGCAGTAGGAAAATATAGAGACGGAGCGTTTTTTGGCGGGTTTGTCGAAGGGTATTTAACGATGGACGCGATCGCTGCTCTTGTTTTTGGGGTTGTTGTGATTAATCGCGTGCAGGAAATGGGAATAAAATCAGCAGCTGTTATTCGTTCTTATACGATTAAGGCGGGAATCATTGCAGGTATGGGATTATCGTTTGTCTATATATCCTTATCATTTATTGGTGCCACCTCTGTAGAGGGTGTAGGAATGCAGGAAAATGGCGGGGATATTCTTTCTTCTGTCACATCACTTTTATTCGGACCATTTGGGTCCATCATTCTTGCGTTGGTTATCACCGGAGCCTGTTTAACCACTTCTGTAGGTTTGGTGGCTGCATGTGGTGAGTATCTAAGTCAACGATTTCCTAGACTTTCCTATACAGTTGTCGTGACCATTCTTTGTTTATTTAGTTTTACAATGGCGAATCTAGGTTTAAGTCAATTAATTTCTTTCTCTATACCACTGTTAATTACTATTTATCCGATTGCAATTGTCCTGATTTTATTATCTCTATTGCACTCCTATATACCAGTGTCGAGGGCTGTTTATATAGGTGCAACCATTGGTGCGGGAATAATTAGTATATATGATGGTTTATCAACTGCTGGTATTGAAATAGCATCCATTTCTACAGCATTTTCTTTCATACCGCTTTACACAAATGGATTAGGATGGCTGCTCCCAAGTATCGTGGGAGGTCTGATAGGGTTACTTTTTCAATATACAAAGCTATTTAATTTGGCAGTATCATCAAAATAAGAGACTAGGGGCATGCTCCCTAGTCTTTTTAATGTAATGCTCTGTTATGATTCATTGATGATTTTCGTGTAGGGGTGTGAAACCATAGGCGGAGAAATTCCGGCTATTGTATATAAAGGAACCTTATGAAGCAGATATAAGCGGAGAAATTCCGGTTAACTGCTTTAAATAAGACAAATTCCAAGGATTTGGATACAATAAGCGGAAAAACTCCGCTTATTTTTAAGGAAATATGGGTATTTCCCAATTTAAACGGAAACTCTCCGCTTATTTTCCAAACACAGTGAAATCAACATTCAGTTTTAACAGAGCCTAATGTATGTAAAATAACGAAAAACCGTGAAATCATAAGAAAACTGGTTATAATACACGCTTACAATGAATATGTTAACGTTTTTTTGGCAAATGTTTCCGTTTTCCATCGCTTTGTAAAAAGTCACACCAATGTACGATAATAAAGATATAAATCATACAAAGGTGGTAATAAAATGAAAAAGGCAATTGAAAACTTTATGGATACTTACGGAAAATACATCGTGGCATCAACATTTGCTCAAAAACAATGGACTAAAAATGAATTAGAGTATGTGGTAAGCTTGTTTAGAGACGATTCTCAAAGATAATGTTGAGATTCGTTTTTTTTATTTAGTTGTAATTAGGCTACCCTTTTCTTATTAACGCTACGCGATATGGAAAAAGTTGTGCCTCCATGATTCCCTCTTTTACAGCTGGGTCATTTTCCATCAGTTCTCTTGCTTCTTCCTCAGAGTCAACTTCAAGAATAACAATCCCCATCCCAGATGGATCCATATTCAATGTTCTGCCAGCTAAGATAAGTTTTCCTTCCTGCAGCAATCCTTGCAGGACCGCGAAATGATCTTGAACAATGGCTTCTTCTTTTTCTGTCCAATTGGCTTCCTCCAATAATGAAGGAATAAGGTTAAGCTTGTATAAAAACTGCAACTTTTCCATGAAATAACCCCCTTAAAGTAATGCTTTGCGAATACGGTAATGTCCTTTTCCAGGCAGATAGCCTAAACCTCTATTAATCTTTTGCATAGCTTCATTTCCAGCTTCCGTTTCAGTCGTCATCGTATGAGCACATTCATTTAGCGCCGCTTGAATGGATTGAAGTTTTAGGGCTTTGGCGATTCCGCGGCCGCGATAAAGTCGATCGACCCCTGTGTAATCCGTATACATGACCCCTGTCTCCTCTGTACTGAATAGGGTAGACACTCCAACAAAACGATCACCATCAAGAGCGATAAATACCCACTTTTCTTGCGAATAATCTTCAGGAAGTGCCTCCTTACGCCACTCCGGAAAAGCAGGAAGATTCCCAAATTGCCCTGGGTTGTCTTTTGATGTGTCTACATATAAATCATATAATTTCTTTTCTGAAACCTCGCCTGAAATATCAGCTAAGGTAACAAAGGTGATACCAGAATTCTGTAATCTATATACGGAGTCTGCAAAATTGGTTAAGTCTAACTGATTTAAGTTTAACCTTAATTCAAAAATATGTGCATCCAGTAAAAAACCATGCTTCTGTGCAAAAGGAAGGGAGCCTGGAATCCAGTCCTTTACTTCAGATAGTAAGACGGAAGCTTTGTAACTGGCTGCCCAACTTTCAAGGTGACCAAGAATCAGTTCCCCAACACCTTGTCTTTGAAAATCCGGATGAACGCAAAAAGAACTCGCAAGTTCACCTAGATCACTCCATGGAGCCCGCCATGAGGCGCCATATCCAACGACCTGCCCATTTGTGTGTTCCGCTAATACTCTTATTCTCCCAAAACCTGTTAGCAGTCCATTATCATTTAATGTGAGTGTAGATTTCTGAGGAATATAGCGGTCTTCATCCTCAAGGGCTTTTGGTGTTGTATAGCCAGGTTCAATTGAGTTATACAGCATGGCGATATGCTTATAATCTTCTGGTAACCGAAGATCTCGAAGCTTTACTTGTATAGAGATATTACTATTAAATACCACTAAGATCTTCCTCCAAATAAAAGATTAGGAATTATATTATTCTATTTATTGTAATAAAATCCTTCTTTTGCTTAAGCATGAGAAGGCCGTTTGCATTGAGGTTTCGAAATACTATCAAATACCATTTAATGGTAGTGTTGTAAAATAGTTCAATATAGTGTAAAATTACACTAGTGAAGAATGCAAAAAGTCTTAGGAGTGGTATGTATGGGAAAAAATATGTCTCAAATGTTTTTGTATTTTGGTGTAGTTCCACTTGTTATTTCATTTATCACACTGTTTATTACAACAAACAATTTTTTGATTAATATTATTCTGCCTCTTATCATTGGCGGGTGTATTGCTGGTGGGATTGCCAGTAAGAGACTGCTCAAAATAGAAGAAGATAGCAGACATAGTTTTCTTTTCCTCCTTCCAATCGTTTATACAGCTGTATTATGGGCAATTTTTATGCTGATTAGCGGGGGATTTCTCGGGGCTGATTCATGGTTAGTTTATGGTATTTTACATATAGCTATGGCACCAATCTTTTTTATAACGATGTTAATGGGCGAAGGAAGATTGTTTCTTTGGGCACCTTTAGCATATGAACTAGCATTTGTGTTTACTCTTTTCGTAGCATTCCTCATAAAAAAGGTCCGCCCTACTTTTAACAAAAAGCAAGTGGTGACGCTATTGGCAGTATTCATCTTGGCAATCGGTATAGGAGCTGGCGTTCAGTGGCAGCGAAGTAAGACGGTGCTGCCATCCTATGGCTTTGAGTATGGCGGCGGCTATTCATCTACGGATCTAACACCTTATGAAGTAACAAATCCAAGTAATATTCTGCCTAAATTAGAATCACCTTCTACTTTTACGATTAAGAATTCTAGTGAAATGCCTAGATTAGATGGTGCAGAAGCAGCATACCCAGTCTATTCTGCTTTTGCTAACACAGTCTACGAAAACATCAGTAAAGTCGATAATGTTATGGATATTGTTAGCTTCACAAATACAATTTACGCCTATGAACGGCTCTTGTCTGGTGAAGTGGACATATACTTTGGTGCAGAACCCTCGAAAGAGCAGCAGGAAATGGCAAAAAGGCAGGGAAAGGAACTGGTCATGACACCGATTGGCAAGGAAGCATTTGTCTTTTTTGTTAATCCGGATAATAAGGTAGATAGCTTGGATGTCTCTGAGATTCAGAGCATTTATTCTGGGAAAATAAAGAATTGGTCTGAACTTGGTGGACAGAATGAAAGAATAATAGCCTTCCAACGTCCGAAAAATTCCGGCAGCCAAACGCTCCTCGAAAAGATTATGGGTGACATACCCATTTTGGAGCCTTTAAAGGAAGATGTACCAGAAGGAATGGGCGGGATTATCGAACAGGTGGCTGATTATCGGAATTATGATAATTCAATTGGATTTTCATTTCGCTTTTTTGCAACAGGAATGAGAGACCATTCAAATATTAAACTACTTGCAATCAATGGTGTCGAACCAACACCGGTGAATATTGCGAGTGGAAAATATCCTTTTACTGCTAACCTTTATGCGATAACATTAAAGAATAACTCCAAGACAACCATTGAACCCTTTCTGGAGTGGATGAAAGGGCCACAGGGTCAAGAAATTATTGAAAAAATAGGTTATATAAAAAACTAGGAGGAATCTCAGATGGAAAAGGTAAGATGGGGAATTTTAAGTACCGCAAATATTGCTCAAAAATCATTAATCCCTGCATTTGAAAGGGCAAATAATGCTGTGGTCACAGGAATTGCTTCAATCAGTGGAAAAGCTGAAGAGGTTGCAGCACAATTTAATATTGCAAAGTCATACAGCAGTTATGAAGCAATGCTCCAAGACCCAGAGATTGACGCAGTCTATATTCCGCTGCCAAACCATTTACATAAAAAGTGGACACTTGAAGCGGCCAAACATGGCAAGCATATTCTATGCGAAAAGCCTGCGTCTTTAACGGCACAAGAAACGCAAGAAGTGGTTGAATTTTGCAAACAAAAGAACGTTAAATTTATGGAAGCATTTATGTACCAATTTCACCCGCAGCATGAACGGGTGAGAGAAATCATCAAAAGTGGCGAAATTGGTGAAGTTAAATACATGAGGGCCAGCTTTTCGTTTTTCCTTGCCCAGCCAGAAGGCAATGTCAGAATGGACTCATCTAAAGGTGGAGGAAGTCTTTATGATGTTGGCTGTTATGCCATCCATGCCATTCGGAATATTATAGAGTCTGAGCCAGTAGAAGTTCATGTTCAAGCGAATATGGATTCTGACTATAAAGTAGACACATCTGCTTTTGGTTATATGCAAATGGAAAATGGTGTTCGCGCTCATTTTGATTGCAGCTTTGACACGGTTTTTAGAGCAGAGTATGAAGTGATTGGAACAAAAGGCCAGATAAAGGTCCCAAGAGCATTCCGTCCAGATAATCATGGGGGAGAAGGACTTATTATTGTCATCAAAGAAGCTGAAACGAGAGAAGAGAAAATAGTTGCCGATATTTATCGAGCTGAGGTTGAGCATCTCTCGCAAGTGATTTTGGAGGATGGCGAACCATCTTATACAGGCGAAAATGCCATTCAAAATATGCGTGTGATCGAGGCTTGTTATCAGTCTATAAAAACAGGAAATAGTATTAAATTGGTATAATAAAAGCCAGCATACTCCCTGAACTGTGACCCATAAAATGGACAGTCTAAAAAAAGACCAGAATATTTACGCTGCTAATAAGTGACTCCGGTATTGTGCCGGAGTCATTTTATTTAGACTCCACTGATAACGGCTATTGTTGTATTCCTCCATATAGTTTCCTATCAATTCTTGTAATTCTTCAAAGGTTTGGCATGAAGAATAGTCAACTTCATCCTTTAAATGCCCAAAGAATGATTCCATTGGGGCATTATCCCAACAATTCCCCTTACGGGACATCGACTGAGTGAGTTCCATCTTTTTAACTCTTTTTTGAAATTCTGGATGGGTATAATGGAACCCTTGGTCCGAGTGAATCATAGCTTCTGGATGAATGATTCCACCCAGTGCATCAGAGAGCTTGTCCAATGTAGAATACACCAGATCCATTTTTAAAGTTTTGGACAAATGGTAAGCCATAATTTCCCTTGTAGAAGCATCTTTTACACATGATAAATAGGCAGGTTGCGAAGAACCGAAATACACATAAGTAATATCTGTTAATAATACTTTCCCAGGTTCTTCTTGGTTAAATTCCCTATTTAATAGGTTAGGGAGGGTCTTATGTTCTTGTGTTGCTTTGGCCATTTGCTTATAAGGATTTATCTGGCGGACTTTCGCTACTAAATTATACTTTCTCATAATGCGACGAATCTTTTTATGATTCATCTCCACAAAATAATCATTATCTAAAATCATTTTAATTGTTAAGGCACCTGCGTATCCCTTTTTCTTATCGAATATTTCCTTGATTAACACATAATCTTTCCAATCGTTCTCTTCTCGTTCATTACGCTTGTTCTCAGCCTTTAGCCAAGCATAATATCCACTTCGACTAACCTCAGCCTTTTCACATAGGAATTTCACCATATGTTTAAGATTAAACTTTCGAATTGTATTTTCAATAAGCGCATACTTCTCTGAAATTGTTACTTTTTCTTCTTCTTCGCCTGCCTTTCGAGTTCGTCTAACTTTTTTAAGAATTCAAGTTCAGCTTCTAAATATTTAATACGCGCTTCAGCTTTCTTAAGGTTGTCCTCCGCCGAAAGAGGCTTTGAAGAAGGTCTACCTGTAGCTCCTTTTCCACGTCGTTCTGTGAAGAAGCCATCCTCTCCAAACTCCTCATATGTTTTCCTCCAGCGTTTCAAACATTGTCCTGGTTTATCGGTCCCAATTACCTCTAAGTCAAATCCGTGTTCAATAAAAATTTGGGCAGGACCTTTACCATTTGAATTTTCCTTAATTGCTTCAACCTTAAACTCTGGTTTATAGGATATCGAACGCTCAGATACGTGTTGTACATTAGGGTTCTGTTCAAGTAACTTCATTTGAATCTCATTAAAAATAATTTTACTCAACTTTATGTCCTCCGCTCACATCTTTGAAATGATTATAAACGGGTTTCTATAAAATGGACACAGAAAAACCCGAATAACGGACTTTTTTAATAGTGTCCATTATTCGGGTTATAGTTCACCCAAAGAGTATGCTGTTTTTTTATTTGTCCTAGAATTAATCGGTTCTAACTCTCTCCTTGGATTAACATACTATAAAAAGAAATAATTTGGAGGGGTACGTAATGAAGGATTTCACAGCTGATTATTTCACCATGACGGAACAAGACGCAATTGAATATGCAAAAGCAATCAAGCTCTTTCCAGAAGATGCGGGTTTGACTTGTAAAGAAATTGGTGATGGTAACTTAAACTATGTTTTTAAAATAGTAGATATAAAAAACAATCAGTCAATCATTATTAAACAAGCAGGACCGGTGGCACGAATCTCTGATGAATTCAAACTTTCACCGGACCGTAATCGGATTGAAAGTGAAATCCTCGGACTCCAATACAAACTAGCTCCTGGTTTTGTGCCAAAGGTATACAACTATGATCCTATTATGAACTGCACGGTAATGGATGATTTATCCGATCATGAGATTATGAGAACAGCGTTAATAAAACATAAAAAATTCCCGCTTTTTGCCGACCATATTTCTACTTTTCTAGTCAATACCTTATTATTAACATCCGATGTTGTGGTAGAACATAAGGAAAAGAAAGAACTTGTTAAGCGATTCATAAACCCCGAGCTTTGTGAAATAACAGAGGATTTGGTTTACACAGAACCTTTTTATGATTGCCCTCGAAATGAGGTGTTTGAGGGATCAAAGGAATTTGTAAGAGAGAACATCTGGAATGATAAAAAATTAATACTAGAAAGTGCGAAGTTAAAATTTGAGTTTATGACAAATGCTCAGTCGTTACTGCATGGCGACCTTCATACGGGATCTATTTTTATAAAAAAGGATTCTACCAAGGTAATTGACCCTGAATTCGCCTTTTATGGACCTGCCGGCTATGATATTGGGAATGTGATTGCCAATCTTATTTTTGCTTATACAAATGGTAAGGTTACGATTGAAGGGGAGGAAACCCGGGATGACTATTTGAATTATCTAATCACCACGATTAAAGATGTTGTAAATTTATTTACTGATAAATTCAACAAAGCTTGGGATGAGAAAGCGACAGAACGTGTGGCAAGCTATGAAGGATTTAAGGGATATTATTTAGATACTATTTTAAGAGATACTGCAGCTGTGGCAGGACTTGAGCTTTTAAGAAGAGTTATAGGACTTGCAAAGGTTAAGGATTTAACTACCATTGAGGACCGTGAAGCAAGAATCCGTGCCGAAAAAATTTGTTTAATTGCTGGAAAAACATTTATATTAAATCGCGATTCCATTAAAACTGGAACTGATTTTATCAACGTGATTCAATCTGCAGAACTTACATCTGTGAAAGGGGCATAAACGTAGTGGGAAATCCAGTTACTGTCATACAATCCGTAAGACTAGATGATGAGAATGATACATTAGTATTATTAGATCAAACGGTATTACCTAACGAAACGAATTTCTTAGAATTAAAGGAAATGGAAGATATATGGGACGCAATTTATCAATTAAAGGTACGTGGAGCGCCAGCAATTGGGATTGCAGCGGCATATGGTGCCTATTTAGGAACAAAGAAATCTACTGCAGAAAATTATAAAGCTCTTTTTGCAGAATTTAAGAAGGTGAAGGATTACTTGGCTACTTCACGGCCAACAGCTGTAAACCTGTTTTGGGCATTAAATCGGATGGAGGATCGATTTAAACACGAAGCAGGCAAAAGTGTGGCAGAAGTAAAGGCAGCACTGAAAGAGGAATCTGAAAACATTCGTGCGGAGGATGAAAAGATCTGCGAAGCGATTGGGGAAAATGCACTATCCTTACTTGAGCCAGGGTGGGGATTACTAACGCATTGTAATGCTGGTACCATCGCAACGGCCAAATACGGAACGGCATTAGCTCCGATTTATTTAGGTCAGGAAAAAGGTTATGACTTCAAAGTCTATGCAGATGAAACAAGACCATTACTCCAGGGTGCCCGCTTAACAGCATGGGAGTTGCAGCAGGCTGGAGTAGATGTCACATTAATTTGTGATAATATGGCTTCCATCGTGATGAAGGAAGGTAAAATTCAAGCTGTGCTAGTCGGCTGTGACCGTGTTGCGGCAAATGGCGATTCAGCGAATAAAATTGGAACATCTGGTGTTGCGATTCTCGCGCAGCACTACAATATTCCATTTTATGTTTGCGCACCATTATCTACAATTGATTTAGAATGCGAAACAGGCGACCACATTCATATTGAATTGCGCCCATCTGAAGAAATCACAACGAAGTGGTATGAGCAATCCATGGCACCAGAGGGTGTTCAAACATACAATCCTGCCTTTGATGTTACCGACCATTCATTAATCACCGGGATTGTTACGGAAAATGGAATTGCGTATGCACCATATACCGAAAGCCTGCCAAAAATGTTTAAAAAATAAAAATCTTAAAACTGAGTGAATTGATAAATTTTGAAGTGCTTTTCAAATATTTAAAAGCCAAATTAACATTCGGTTTGACATAGTAATGGGTATTTTAACGATGCAAAACCTCGCCGCTATATTGGCGAGGTTTCTTTTTGATTTCACTATATAAGATAGTATTAAAAGCCTATAAAAAACAGGTAATTTGTCATGAATTGACAGTATTGACAAAATGCGACTATAATTTACTTAATTCTGAAAATTTTTAAAAGTAGAAACTCGATATTTGATAGGTATTGTAATCAGGAGGTCAAGCATGATTGTATTTAATCAGGTAAATAAGTTTTATGGAGATTTTCAAGTCTTAAAAGATATTAATCTCACAATCAATCAAGGTGAAGTAGTCGTTGTAATAGGCCCATCCGGTTCAGGGAAAAGTACTCTGCTGCGCTGTATCAACCACCTGGAAACAATCTCCGACGGGACGCTCACCGTAAATGGGATATCTGTAGGGGATAAAAAGACAGATATCAATAAGCTAAGGCGCAATATTGGCATGGTTTTTCAGCACTTTTATTTATATCCTCACAAAACCGTGCTTGAAAATATCACTCTAGCTCCTATGAAAGTATTGGGCCAATCCGAAAAAGAAGCTAAGGATACTGCCAGACAATATCTCGAGAAGGTAGGTATTTTAGATAAGGCCGAATCATATCCATCCCAGCTTTCCGGTGGCCAGCAGCAGCGTGTAGCAATAGCCCGGGGACTTGCAATGAAACCAGAAATTATGCTTTTTGATGAACCAACCTCTGCACTCGATCCCGAAATGATCGGGGAGGTTCTAGATGTTATGAAGACCCTGGCAAGGGAAGGCATGACAATGGTCGTAGTAACCCACGAAATGGGCTTTGCCAGAGAGGTTGCCGACCGAATCGTTTTTATGGATGCAGGAAGAATTTTAGAAGAGGCTGTTCCGGCTGAATTTTATGAGAATCCTCGTGAAGAACGGGCGCGCTTATTTCTCAGCCGTATATTAAATCATTAATAGGGGGTAAATGGAATGTTCAAAACAAAAAATTTCGTGAAAATGGCGTTAATCACTGCAATGGCTGCCATATTTCTTGCCGGGTGCGGCGGGGACAAGGTGTCTACTGATAGCAGCAAGGATGTACTAGCCCAAATCAAGGAAGACAAAAAAATTGTATTTGGCGTAAAGCATGACACGCGTTTGTTTGGATTGAAAAATCCATCAACAGGTGAAGTGGAAGGGTTCGATATCGATCTTTCCAAAGCGTTGGCAGAAGAAATGTTTGGCAAGGATGTTAAGCCCGAGTTCGTTGAAGTTACTTCGAAGACAAGGGTAGGTCTCTTAAATAATGGTAAGGTTGATGCGGTTGTCGCTACGATGACAATCACGGAAGAACGCAAAAAAGAAGTTGATTTTACTGATGTTTATTTTGATGCCGGTCAATCATTGCTTGTGAAAAAAGGCAGCAAGGTTCAGAGCATTGATGACTTGAAAAAAGGCACAACGGTGCTTGCTGTTAAAGGCTCGACATCTTCAATCAATATTCGTGAGAAAGCGCCTGAAACAACAGTACTTGAATTTGAAAACTATGCTGAAGCCTTTACAGCACTAAAGGCAGGTAAGGGTGATGCCCTGACAACAGATGATTCCATTCTTTACGGTATGGCAGAAGAAGATCCATCATTTGAATTAGTCGGAGGAACCTTTACAGAAGAACCTTACGGAATTGCTGTTAAAAAAGGGAATAAAGAGCTTGTGGATGAGTTGAATAAAGCCTTAAAAAGCCTGAAGGATTCAGGAAAGTACGATGAGATTAAGGATAAATGGATTAAAAATTAATTATTAATACCAGGTTTCTCATCAGGATGGGCGTAATCCGTATGCAATCTTTCGGAGTGAGCTCATCCTGATTATTTAGGAGGAGATCGTTTGCTGGATTTCTCGATACTAACGACTAATATGGATTCATTTTTAGAAGGATTAAAAATAACCATAATTGCCAGTTTAATAGCTTTATTAGGAAGTTTTATTTTGGGAACACTTCTTGCTGTTATGCGAATTTCCCCGTTTAAACCTCTTAACTGGTTGGGGACGGCATATGTTGAATTTATTCGTAATATACCTGTACTAGTTATTGTGTTTTTCGCTTATTTGGCTGGTAACTTTGGCGGGATGACTGCAGGAACAATCGGGTTGACTATCTATACAGCCGCTTTCATCGCTGAAGCCATCCGTGCCGGAATTATGTCTGTACCAAAAGGGCAAATGGAAGCTGCCCGTTCGACAGGATTAACTTACGGCCAGGCAATGAGAATAGTTATACTCCCTCAGGCTATAAAGATCGTTATCCCCCCTCTGGGCAACCAATTTATCAATTTAGTTAAAAATTCATCCTTGTTAGCAGTTGTTGCAGGAGGGGATTTAATGTATCAGGGGGATTTAATATCTGCAAAAACGTACGTAACCTTTGATACCTATGTTTTCGTTGCCTTATTTTATTTAATATTAACTATACCTTTAAGTCTTGGCGTAGGATATTTAGAAAAACGCTTAGCAAGAAGTAATTAAGGGAGGTGCGCAAGATGGATTTTCTAGCACCGTTCATTGAAGTATATACACCTGAACATTTCAAGTTTTTGCTGGAAGGATTTGGAGTAACCCTTAAGGTTGCTGCGATTTCAATCGTGCTCAGCTTCATTATTGGCGGACTTATAGGGACTCTAAGATACGCGCGGATACCGGTAGTTTCTCCATTACTTGCTGTGATTGTTGAGACAATACGTAACCTTCCTCTGCTGCTAATCATTTTCTTCACCTATTTTGCACTGCCCGAAATCGGGATCGAAATGGAAATAACGACAGCGGCCATCGCAGCATTGACGGTTTTTGAATCAGCCATGCTATCAGAAATTATCCGAAGCGGTTTAAACTCTATTCATAAAGGACAAATTGAAGCAGGACGCGCGTCTGGCTTGAACTACAACCAGACATTACGCTATATTATCCTGCCTCAGGCGCTGAGAAGAATGGTACCTCCGATTGTCAGTCAATTTATTTCACTGCTTAAAGATACATCGTTAGCTGTCGTCATCGCCTTGCCGGATTTATTACATAACGGACAAATTATTTACGCGCAAAAAGGATCGTATGTGATACCTGTTTTTATAATTGTGGCGTTGATGTACTTTATCGTTAATTATGCTTTGTCACTAGTTGCGCGTAGGTTAGAATTAAAGCAGTCTTAAGAATCCGGCTCATTATTTGGGCCGGATTTTTTACTTCCAATAGGTTGCTTCATTTCTTTCCTTTTTGTTTTAAAAAGTTCATAGTTTATCATAGAATACATAAAAAGGTTTCTAACAAATTTACTGCACAACCTTGAACAACTCACCGCTTAACGACCTTATGGTCTGTTTGAAGCGGGAGATTCCTAAGAACACCAGTGTATCCACTAGTTATTGATTAGGCGATCCCCGTCGCTCCGACGGTTAGTAGTCTTACGGCTTCATTTTTAAGATTTAAGCTAGCGTTAATATCTCGATCATGATGGTTATGGCACTTAGGACATTCCCATTCACGCAATCCAAGATTTTTAACGTCTTTATTTTGATAGCCGCAACACGAACAAAGCTGACTGGATGGAAAGTTTTTTGCTACTGTCACGACTTGTTTACCATACCATTTCGCTTTATATTCAATCATGGTTTTGAATTTTGACCATGCTGCTTCACTGATGGCCTTGGCAAGGTTGTGACTTTTCAACATATTACTAACAGACAAATCTTCTATTCCAATAATGTCGTGGTTTTTGACAATCTCGGTAGAAATTTTGTCTAAGTAATCTTTTCTTGTATTCGCTATCTTTTCATGAATAAGAGCTACTTTAATTTTAGCTTTATACCAGTTCGCACCGCCTATTGTTCGTCTACTCATGATTCGTTGTGCCTTTGCTAATTTCTCTTCTAATGTGCAGAAGAATCTTGGATTGGAGTACGTTGTTCTATTTGAAAGAATGGCGAAATCTTTCAGTCCAACATCTATCCCAATAGCTGATTGAGTTTTCGGTAGTTCTGCAACTTCCACTTCTGTTCCTAACGAAACAAAGTATTTGCCTGAAGGATTCCGTCTAATCGTAGCTTTTAGAGTACGTCCCTCAACTTCACGACTGTTTGCAAAACGAACGAGTCCAAGTTTAGGAAGTTTGATATAGTTGTTTATGATGGAAATGTTTCCGTTTGTATGCTTGGTTGTATAAGATTGAATTGGATTCTTTTTAGACTTAAATCGTGGATATTTATTTAGTTTTTTATAGTATCTATCGAAAGAATCAGCTATAATTTCTGCTGATTTTTGCAAGGCAATACTATCGACTTCCTTCAAGAAAGAATACTGTTTTTTTAATTCTTTAACCGCCTTAACCGTTTCATATTTATTTAAGCACTTGCCTTTCCAGTTGTTTGATTGAAGTTGACCGTTTTGAACCATTTCTTCGCAGATATACCAGTAAGCATCTTTTTCTTTTTGTTTGCCGAGAAAGAAATTGAATACAAACCTGGAACAGCCAATGGTTTTATTAATGAGTTCAATCTGCTTTTTGTTTGGATAGATGCGAAATTTATAGGATTTATTAACTAACATATTGATTGTCACCTCACTCATCAGGAACATTTGTTCTTATTATACCAAATTGAGTAAAGTTTTGGCTATCGCCAACCGACATTCATCTTCCACTTACTAATTGGGCTATGCCCTTCACATTCCTTGAAATGGGTGTCTTCTGTCGGAAAATGATAAAATAAGAATATTGTTAATGGATGATTAAAGTTGAAAAAACTCTGCTGAAAAAGGAGTTCTATACTTATGCATGATAACAAACAATACTATTCCGATCTCGAAGCAAGAGCAATGATCTGTGAAATCGGCAGAAGAATGTATAACAGAAATTATGTAGCCGCGAATGATGGAAATATCTCCGTGAAAGTAAGTCCCACTGAAATATGGACGACACCAACTGGGGTAAGCAAAGGGTTTATGACTCCTGAAATGATGGTGAAGATGGACCTTTCTGGGAATGTACTATCCGGAAAATTACAGCCTTCATCTGAGGTGAAAATGCACCTGAGGGTTTACAATGAAAATTCTGAAGTCCATGGTGTGGTACATGCTCACCCGCAAGTAGCCACTTCTTTTGCAGTTGCAGGAATAAGTTTGGATCAACCAGTTCTGCCAGAGGCAATTGTCCTGTTAGGGAATGTACCAGTGGCACCGTATGCGTTACCTGGAACACAAGAAGTTCCCGATTCCATTGCACCTTACTGCAAGACACATAATGCTGTTCTTTTGGCGAATCACGGAGCACTTACATGGGGAAGAGATTTAATGGAGGCGTATTTCCGAATGGAATCCCTCGAACATTGTGCTTCTATTCTTATGTACTCCAACCATATTTTGAAAAAGTCGAATGAATTAAATAGTTCACAAGTTGCTGACTTAATTAAGATTCGTGAATCGATGGGAGTAAAAGCAGGCGGCGTTCCGATTAGTGAGGCTGAAAGAAAAGGATAGCTGAAGTTCAATAAAGCAGCATAAAACCCAAACACCTAGTTTGAGTTTAATGCTGCTTCAAACTTAACTGTCCACTTGCACAACCTGTAATTTGTTACCTACAGAAAGCAAATCTGTAATAAAGGATCTAATATCCCCGACGAGCACCCCGCCATGCCCGGTACACATAACTTCTACATCAAAAACATTCATAGCCTTTAGTCCATTTAAAAATCCATGTAGTTCGACTTTTGAAACTCCTCCATTGCGTAAAAACTCCAGCCATTCGTGTCTAAGGTCATTCCCAACTGAGACTAATCCATCTTTTGAAAGTGGATCACCGAAAAAACAGAGGAAATCTCCCGTGAAAAGGACTTTAGATGGCTGGTGGTAGAAAGCAAGCGAGCCAGGAGTGTGGTGGCCAACCCAGAAGTATTCAAAGTTCTGAATCACTCCTTGGTCTAACAAATCATAATTAAATTCATCTGGTTCTGGATATTCAATAAAGCTGTGTTCCTTATGGTGAATATATTTCTTAGCATTTTTAAAGATAGCTGTACCTTGTACATGATCTTCATGACCATGGGTAGCTAACACGAGTTTAACGTCTTTTGGTGACTTTCCCAGCTGTTTTAGAGCTGCTAACAAATAGGCAGCATGCACTTCTTTGCTGGAATCTATTAAAGTAATGCCCTTTTCTTCTACAATAAAATAGCAGTTATTATAAGAATTCCATTGAGAATCCCAAATGGCTAATACATATACATTTTCTTCTACAGGTTCAAATAAATACTCCAAGTTTCTTACCCCCATGGTACACGTCTTTACACTATTAAGTATATAAAATTTAGAATACTCGGACAAATTTATTCTCTAATAATCGCAAATTAGGAAAAGAAATATGCCTTCCCTGGTCTTATGATTTAGGTGAGGGGGAAAGAAGATGAATTTATTAAAGAAAAAAGATCCGTATCAGGTTTATATTTACACCTGTTTCTTATCACAATTGTTTTTTACCTTTGTATTTACCGTCAACTTGTTATATCACGTAGAAACTGTTCAACTAAATCCATTGCAGCTGGTTTTAGTGGGAACGGTATTGGAGGCGACTGTATTCCTTTTTGAAATTCCTACTGGAATTCTTTCCGATTTAAAAAGCAGAAAGCTATCTGTCATTATTGGCTTTTTCTTAATTGGAATTGGGTTCATGATAGAAGGAATGTTTCCGGTTTTTACGGCTGTGATTCTATCTCAAATTATCTGGGGGATTGGCTATACCTTTACAAGTGGATCTCATCAAGCTTGGATTGCAGATGAGATTGGGGAAGAACGTGCTTCTTCGGCGTTTGTCAAAGGGGCCAAGGCAGGTAATCTTGGAAAAGTCCTTGCCATTCCATTAAGTATGCTGGCAGGGTATTATCTGCTTAATCTACCGATTGTTTTAGGCGGTATAGGGCTGGTTGTACTATCCATCCTGTTAATTTTCTTTATGAAAGAAGAGAATTTTAACCCAGCTAAAAAAGTGGAGAGAGTATCGGTTTGGAAGAATATTAAGGAAAATATGAGTCAAATTCTTTATTTTTCTAGAGTCAATTATTTGATGAGAATCCTATTTCTGATTGCGTTATTTTTTGGCTTATACAGTGAGGGCTTTGACCGCCTGTGGATTCCACATATTATTGAGCAATCAGGTTTATCAAATTTATCGGAGAGTCAGTTAGTTTTGCTGATGGGCGGGGTTCAATTCATTGTTGTTCTTTTTACATTTGCTGCACTCCATTTCATTGATAATAGTTCCATCCACCAGCAGCTTAAGCATATTTACGTGGCCCTCTTTATAGGAAGCATTCTAATTATTGGTGCATTAATTGGTTTTGCTTTCACCACATTCGCTGTTGGTTTGTTAATTTTTTATATCATCATCCAAATTTCGAGAAGCGTTATGTATCCATTAGAGAGTGTTTGGCTGAATAAAATCATCCCGGATTCTTCTACACGTGCTACCTTTTTTTCAGTCAAAGGTCAGGTAGACGCTATTGGTCAAATTGGAGGTGGTCCTGTGATTGGCGCGATCGCTTCAAACTTTACCATCAAAATTGCTGTAATGGTTAGTGCCATTATTTTAATGCCTGTCTTATTTCTCTATAGAAATATTATGAGAAAAACTAGTATCAGAGGGTGATCTTTCACCTACAGGCTGTCGGGGAAATTCTCGACAGCCATTATTTTTTATAACTTTGACAATGCATAGCATTTTTCTAATATGGGTAGGTCCTGAAGCGCCCGGATTGAGGACAAATTCTTGTGGATAGGAAGTAAGATTAGTCCACAAGCACCATAGTTGAGGACAAATCTTTGTGGATAGGAAGTAAGATTAGTCCACACCCCCCTTGGTTGAGGACAAATCTTTGTGGATAGGAAGTAAGATTAGTCCACAAACCCCCTGGTTGAGGACAAATCCTTGTGGATAGGAAGTAAGATTAGTCCGCAAGCCCCCTGATTGAGGACAAACCTTGTGGATAGGAAGTAAGATTAGTCCACAAGCCCCCTGGTTAAGGACAACTCCTTGTGGATGGAAGTAAGATTAGTCCACAATCGCCCGGATTGAGGACAAAACCTACAGTCAGGAGTACCATATATCTTGTGAAATATTTTTATGAAAAATAGATAGGTCAGACTCAGTGAAAAAAATACCGAGAAAAATACCCTTTCTCGACAATCTAAGGGTGATGAGCTACCCTCTTTCTTTTATTGGAATGTGAATCTCCATATAGACCTTTTCAAAATCCCAGTGGTGGCAATGTTCATCATAGTATTCAAAGTCATATGCCTCTTCATCCACTTCATAAGATGATTGTGGGAACCAATCCTCTAAAATATATTTCCATGTTCCTTTAATAGCTGAAGCAAACTTCTCGACTTCAACCAAAGGGGTTTTGAACACAGCATAAGTTGCTGCTGGCAGTTGCAGAGGTGTCAGCCCATCAGGAAGCGAAGTATCTTTGTCTAAGTCGACAGCAAATAAATAAGTGAATTTATCTTCTGCTACTGAAGGACCTAAGTTGATACAGTACTCCCCATGTTTTTTAGGAGCTAGCGTTTTATAGAGAAATCTTTCGATGGAACCATCTGCCAATCCTTCTTGATCCCAAATCGCAGGTGCATCTCTTGTATAAGATACATTTTTCATAGTAATCTCGAATGTTTTACCCGCAACCTTGAATGACGTCCTCTTAACAATCATAGGCTGCAACACAATTCCACCTATGTTTTTTCGATGAATACTAATTAAATCTAATTTTTGCGGCAGTGATTTAGGGCAATGAATCTTATATAAGCTGGGTGGACTTCCAAAGCATTTTTTAAACGCTTTTGTAAAACCAGCATGGGTTTCAAATCCGTAATCCATGGCAATTTGGATAATCCTTTTGCCATTGATTAATTCATGTAATGCGTATTGAAGCTTTCTTTTTACTACATAGTCCATCAGGGTATAACCTGTATGCTTTTGAAAAACCCGATAAAAATGATAAGGGGAATATCCTGCCATGGCGGCTAGATTTTCTGGATCAATTTCGTCCTTTATGTGTTCTTCGATATAATCGATTATCTGCTGAAGTAAGCGTAACTGTTGAATAAGGATCACCTCGTATTTACCATATCTAGTAAATTATAAAATACTTTTGATTGTGTGTGTCGATATTCTTTCTGTTGAAATTCTATTGGTTGTCCTTCATTATAAGGAGAGAGACTTTTGTATAAGTATATTTTTATGAAGGAAGTAGATTATGACAGAAGAAAATATAACTCGAATTGATTTGGACGGCAAAGAAATTATATTAATTGGTACTGCTCATGTCTCAAAGCAAAGTGTAGAGCAAGTTAAAGAAGTTATTGACCGAGAACAGCCAGATTCTGTTTGTATCGAATTGGATGATCAACGCTATAAGTCGATTATGGAAGGTAGCAAATGGAAGGAGATGGATATCTTTAAGGTCATTAAAGAAAAGAAGGCAACACTGCTTTTAATGAATCTTGCCATTTCTTCGTTCCAAAACCGATTGGCCAAGCAGTTTGATACAAAGCCTGGACAGGAAATGATTCAAGGGATTGAATCAGCAAAAGAAATAGGGGCTGAGCTCGTTTTAGCCGACCGTAATATCCAAATTACTTTTTCGCGAATTTGGAGCAATGTTAGTTTTTGGGGTAAAGGACAGCTGTTAACTTCGATATTCTATAGCATTTTTAATAAAGAATCTATTTCTGAAGAAGAACTTGAAAAAATGAAAACGCAGGATACATTGAATGCATCTCTAGCGGAAATTTCGGAAGCATTTCCTCGACTAAAGAAGCCTTTAATTGATGAACGAGATCAATACTTGGCACAAAAGATTAAAGAAGCACCTGGTAAGAAGGTGGTAGCGGTTTTAGGAGCAGCGCACGTTCCGGGAATTACAAAAGAAATTCATCGTGACCATGATTTACAAGCTCTCACTAAAACAAAACCAAAATCCAAAACGCCCCAAATTATCGGCTGGGCCATTCCAGTGCTCATTGTTGCTCTAATTGCGTTTACCTTTTTTCTTAATCCGGCCGCTGGTATGGATCAAGCGATTAGCTGGATACTTTGGACTGGCATTACAGCGGCAATTGGTGCGGCTGCAGCCTTAGCGCATCCACTGGCTATTTTATCAGCCTTTTTGGCAGCGCCAATCACAACCTTACATCCGTTGTTGGCGGCAGGCTGGGTTTCAGGGATCGTACAAGCTTATATCAAACGCCCAAGTGTCGCAGACTTTGAAACATTATCAGAAGATGTTTTCTCCATTAAGGGCTTTTGGCGGAATAAATTTACAAGGGTCCTGCTCGTCATCATCCTTACCAACATCGGGGGTTCATTTGGAACGCTTATTGGGGGAGCAGATGTAATACGTACATTCTTAAATAATTTTTAAGTGTGGTACCTTCCAAACGGAAGGTGCCTTTTTCTATGGTTGTAAAATGTTGTCGAACGTTTACTGGGTAATGGGGAAGCGAGCTGAAGTAGAATAGAGGTAATAGACTAGCAGAGGGGTTGGAAGTGGTTGAATATTTATCTCATCCGTCACGGTGAAGCCGAGCATAATGTGGATAAAACTGTAATGTCGCATACCCATGATTCACAGCATAGTTTAACGGAGCTAGGGCATAAACAAGCTCAGGTAACCGCTGAATTTTTCAAAAATATCGTGAGCCCAAAGACTGTTCTGTACAGTTCACCTTATCTAAGAACGATGCAAACCGCTAAGGCTATTCATTCTCTTTTACCAGAAAGCGTTCCATTTTACGAGAATCCATTAATACGAGAGTGGGAGCTGGGGAATCTTTATGATTTTTCAGATCGGCCCCCTGAAAAGAAGAAGGAGTTCAAAGCGGCGGGGCAATTTTACTTTCGCTTTCAAAATGGAGAATCGCTTGCGGATGTGTACCTGCGTGCGACGATGTTCATGCACACGATCGTAGAACGTGTGAGGAAGCAGCAGCGCTACGAAAATATCGTGATTGTCACCCATGCAGCTTTTATCCACATGCTTTTAACATTCCTGATGAATTGGCCAATAGAGGATTTAAAAAATTTCAAACCGGTTGAAAACGCCTCGGTTATTAAAATTAATGAAGTAGATGGAGATTATCAGTTCGAAAAAATTTTCGTGCCAGTCGTGGAAAACTAAAACGCAAAATACGCTCTCGTTCCATTCGAATGAGAGCGTATTTTTTATATTATTTTCCTATTAGAATAATGAAATTATTTTCTAAAATAACAAAATGCTTAATTTTTAAGTAATAAATTCGTTGAAAACGATTACATGAAAATTTCCAATAATTTAAATTGACTGAAAAATATAATTATATTATTATTCTAGTAATATCAAATATTTCGTAAGACGAAAATTTAGTAAATCTAACCAGAAAGAAGGGACTCTGCATGTCACAGATGTTAGCTTTAGTAATTCTTATGCTTATTTTATTTATTGGAGATTTAGTTGCCGTACGCACAAAGGCATGGGTACCTTCCATTTTCATTTGCGCCGTCTTGTTCCTTGGGGGATATTGGACATTCTTCCCGCAAGACATTGTAGCACTCGCAGGAGTGCCGCCAGTGGTTGCGACAATGATGATGTACTTATTAATTACCAATATGGGAACTTTACTATCGCTTCAAGAATTGAAGAATCAATGGAAAACGATCATTATTGCACTCTCAGGAATATTAGGAATTATCGCGATATTATTCGGAATTGGAACATTCTTTTTCGGCTATCAGACAGTGGTTGTTGCCATTCCTCCTTTAGTCGGTGGAGTTGTGTCGGCCCTAATCATGTCTGAAGGTGCGAAGGAAGCAGGACTTGCATCATTATCTGTATTTGCTATCGTCATTTATGTTATGCAGGGATTTGCGGGATATCCAATCACTTCTATCGTTTTGAAAAAAGAAGGGAAGAGACTACTGCAACAATATCGCAGCGGACAACTTACGGAAAAAGCACAAGGGAAGGCTGCTGCCGAAGTTGCTGCTACAGCAGCTGCCAAACCTGAGTTGAAACTATTTAAGAATATGCCAGAAAAGTATAATACCGACTTCTTTAAGTTTTTAAGACTTTCATTGGTTGCCTACCTAGCTTATCTAACTTCCACTCTATTAGCTCCATTGGTTTCAATCAGCCCGTTTGTACTTTGCTTATTGTTCGGGGTCATTGCCACTAGTGCAGGGTTTTTGGAAAAGCAGGTTTTACAAAAAGCGAATGGTTTCGGATTTGCGATCATGGCGCTTATGCTGTTTATCTTTGACGGATTAAAACAAGCGACACCAAGCATGATGCTTGAAATTATCTATCCGCTTGTCGGTACAATTGTATTAGGCGTAATCGGGATGTATATCTTCTCATTTATTGCCGGAAAGATTTTAAAGGTAAGCAAAGATATGGCTTTCGCTGTTTCGCTTACAGCTTTATATGGATTTCCAGCGGATTACATTATCACAAACGAAGTCATTAAATCCTTGACAGAAGATGAAAAGGAAAGAGAAATGCTGACCAGCAATATGCTGCCTCCTATGCTTGTGGGAGGATTCATTACCGTTACAATGGTGTCGGTTATACTAGCAGGTATCTTTGTAGGATTCTTGTAAGAAGGGATTGGTGTAAATGGAAACAAAAATAGAAACAAATTTAGAAAAAGTTCAGGCTAGAATTGAAAGCCATATTGATACATTGAGTACCTTTACCGCTACACCGGGTAAAGGTACTACCCGGCTTACATATAGTCATGAGGATTTGCAGGCAAGACAATATATTAAACAGAAAATGAAAGAATATGGTTTAACGGTTCAGGAAGATGGATTTGGTAATATTTTTGGGAGACTTGAAGGAACTCTAAAGGATGCTCCGAGTGTTCTGGTTGGGTCCCATTTTGATTCCGTTCCAAATGGCGGCTCCTATGATGGACCTGCGGGAGTTGTGGCAGGACTTGAAGTCGCGGCGCTATTTGCGCAGAATAAATTAACACCAAAATACCCCCTAGAAGTGATTGCTCTTGTTGAAGAAGAAGGGTCAAGATTTGGCGGCGGACTGATGGGTTCACGTGGAATCGTAGGTTTATTAGATGAGGAAGGTTTTAATCGTTTAAAAGATAAAGATGGAATTTATGCAGTCGATGCCATGAAGGAAATAGGACTCGATCCTTCGCTTCCGAAAAAAAGAGATCCGAAAACCATGAAGGCATACCTGGAGCTGCATATTGAACAAGGACCGATCCTTGAAGAAAAAGCTATCCCAATTGGAGTTGTTGAAGCCATTGTTGGTTTGACTCAATTAGAAGTAACCGTAAAGGGGCAGGCCGGACATGCCGGTACGACTCCGATGGATCGTAGAGCTGATGCGTTAGTCACCGCAGCTAAGATGATTGCGGAATTCCCAGACCTTGCCGAATCAGAAGGGGAAGGAACGGTTGTTACTACTGGAAGATTAAATGTATTTCCAAATGGAGCAAATGTCATTCCTGATAGGACGGTATTTACAGTGGACATCCGTTCAGGCAAGGAAGAAAATGTTTTGAATGTGATTCAAAAAGTGAAGGACTTGGCGGTTTTTTATAGCAAGCAAGGTATTGAG
Source organism: Neobacillus niacini (assembly GCF_030817595.1). Classification (GTDB taxonomy): domain Bacteria; phylum Bacillota; class Bacilli; order Bacillales; family Cytobacillaceae; genus Neobacillus; species Neobacillus niacini_G. The sequence continues at coordinate 3,907,038 of NZ_JAUSZN010000001.1, read as the reverse complement.
GTTAGTGTTGAGCAGCTTTTATATATACAACCAAAAGAAATGAACAAGGATATTGTCTCTTTGCTGAAGAGAAAGAGCGGTGAACTTGGTATTCCCAAGTGTTCGATTAACAGCGGTGCAGGTCATGATGCAATGGTCTTCTCAGACTTTACAAATGTGGGAATGCTATTTATTCCGAGTAAAGATGGGTTAAGTCATTGTCCGGAAGAATGGTCCGATTCAAGGGACATAGCAAATGCTGTTCAAGTTCTATATGAAGCAGCCAAAAAGTTAACGGAGGCTGAATAATCATGATACATGCAAAAATAAAAGCAGCGATTCAAACATACAGCGAAGAATTAACAGAGTTACGTCGAAAGCTGCATTCTGAACCCGAAGTATCGTGGGAGGAATTTAAAACTTCTCAATTTGTCTCGGAGTACCTTGATCAATTAGGAATCACTTACAGGAAAACTGAACCTACTGGTGTGATTGCGGAAATTCAAGGGGGAAGACCGGGTAAAACGGTCGCTCTAAGAGGAGATATGGACGCGTTGCAGGTTGAGGAATTAAACAAAGATCTACCCTATACGTCAGGAGAAGAAGGGAAAATGCATGCCTGCGGACACGACGCGCACACAGCTATGTTATTAATCGCAGCTAAAGCGCTAAATGAAGTAAAAGAAGAATTACCAGGTAATGTACGGTTATTGTTCCAGCCGGCTGAAGAAGTAGCAGAAGGGGCGAAGGTGTTAGTGGCACAAGGTGCAATGGATGGAGTGGATAATGTCTTTGGAATCCACATTTGGTCGCAGATGCCAACGCATAAAGTATCGTGTACCCCTGGGCCATCCTTTGCATCAGCAGATTTATTTAAAGTTACGTTCAAGGGCAGAGGCGGACATGGAGCCATGCCGCATGCATGTGTTGATGCAGCCATTGTAGCCTCCTCCTTTGTCATGAATGTACAAACCGTAGTATCTAGAACCATTGATGCCCAGCATCCAGCCGTTCTGACGATAGGAAAAATGATTGTTGGTACAAGGTTCAATGTTATAGCAGGAAATGCCGTAATCGAAGGAACGGTTCGCTGTTTCCACCCTGAAACGAGAGATTATATTGAAAAACAGCTTCAGCATTACGCTGACCAGGTAGCTGCGATTTACGGTGCGACTGCAAATGTGGAATATATTCGTGGAACTAAAGCGGTACTTAACGATGAATACAGTGCAAACCTAGTGCAAAAAGTTGCTGCAGAAGCATTTGGGGATCATGTGGTTTATAACGAAAAACCAACCATGGGCGGAGAAGACTTTAGTGAATACCTCGCCCATGCACCAGGCAGCTTCGCCCTCGTCGGCAGTGGCAACCCAGAAAAAGACACAGAATAGGCCCATCACCACGGAAAATTCAACATCGACGAAGACGCCCTCGCAACAGGCGCAGAACTCTACGCCCAATATGCATGGGCATACCTAAATGAATAAAACGGTGTGCCTGTCACCTACCTAGGTGACAGGCACCACTCGTGGACACCGTCCGCCTCAGGCGGACAGTTGCGAATTAAGGTTTAAGTTACAAATAAAAATGGATACTGCCGGTGGCGGTATCCATTTTTGCTGCTGCGCTTACTGTTGTGTTGTTTGCAGTTGTTGGATTCTGTTAAATACGATATTACATAAATGGTAGTTACAATACGCGTATACACAGAAAATAAACATGAAGGTAATCTTCCACGTGAACAGGATTAATATCGTTAAGATAAGTAAGACAATAAGCGATAGTGTAACTAGTATATATCTGATGGAAAAGAATAAGGAGTTCTTGATTGCAGTCGTCCAATTAACATTGTAATTTGCAATGGTTGGAAAAATAAAAATGGTGATGAAAAGCATTACTATACCAATTAAAGTTAAAACAGATAAGAGTACATATTGGAAAGAAGCAAAGTTTTTCAATAACATAAAATTAAGGAAAAACAGCCCAGCGAAAACAATCCAGATAATCCCTAAGACAAAACTTTGTTTAAAGTTTTCTTTAAAGTATTGGAAAAAATTCCGAAAAACACTATAGTCTTTATGTAATACCCACTGGCGGATTACGCAGTACATTGCCACGGTTGCAGGGAAAATCGTAATAACCGGCAGGCAAAATAAAAGCCATAGGAGATTTAATTGGAAAAAGGCTGTGACAAATTCAAGTATTTTGAATAATTGTTTCATGTTAGAATCTCCATTATTCGTATTTGCTAATAGTACTATTAAAATACCATACAACTTTTTAAAAAAGAAGTACAAGTTGTCTCTAAGGAGGACAGAATGACGATTAAAGCAATTTTCTTTGACTTAGATGATACATTACATGATCACCTATATCCATTTTCAAAAGCATTTAAAGATACATTTCCTCATCTTTATGAATACATGGATGTTACGTCATTGTACAAAAAATTTAGGGACTTCAGTGATTTGCTATGGAAACAATATAGCAGCCGCCAGTTGACCTTAGAAGAACTGCGGATAGCTAGAATTGTAATGGCATTAGAATATTTTCAAAAGGGCACTTCCGATGAACAAGCGAGTCGATTTCAAGCACAATATGAGTTAAATTCAGGCAGCCTCCAGTTATTTGCGGAGGTTCCGAAGCTAATAAACGAGATCAAAGCTCAAGGAAAACTTGTTGGAATCATTACAAATGGGCCAGTGCAACATCAGTTTAATAAAATAAATTCACTTGGCCTGACAAGTTTCGTTTCTAGAGATCACATCTTTATTTCTGACGAGGTAGGAGTGGCAAAACCGAACAAACAAATATTTCAGCATGTAGCACAAAAAGTCAACATGATTCCAAGTGAGATCATATATATTGGGGACTCCTGGCCCAATGATGTGGTGGCACCGATGGAAGCAGGTTGGAAGGCAATTTGGTATAACCACCGAAAAAGGCTGCCAGATACCGACCATAAACCCATAGCAGAAATAAATCAACTTTTATCTATTATTGATATAGTAAAAGAAGAAAGTTAATACCATCCAAAGGCAGCAAATCACTGTAATCGAAAAACGAATCTTATTAAAAAAACACACAAGTTGCGTGTGTTTTTTTAACTTAATATAAAGGAGTGAAATCCTTAACAAAGTTCGAAAGCTGCTATTCTTGTATAATCAAATCCGTGCTTTTTACAGGAGCAGTGGAATTTCTTACGACCAGCTCAGGTTCATAAATAATAGACTGAGGATTATTGTCCTTTCCTTCTACAGCGGATACTATCCTCTTCGCTGCTTCAATCCCCATTTCCATTTTAGGGTGGGCAACGGATGTTAGTTTTACTTCAAAGGTCTCAGCTAAAAATGAGTCGTCATAACCGACAATTGAAACATCATCTGGGACACTTATTTGATAATTTCTTAATACATCTAGAACCATCAGAGCCAATTGGTCATTGTAACAAACAATTGCTGTCGGCTTATCATCTGATGAATAAAACTTGTTTAATTGATCCTTGACTTTTTCATTCATGTCCTCGGTTGAGTAGGAGATAACCATGTCTGGGAAGAACGTGATTCCGTGTTCACGGAATGCGCGGATGAAGCCCTGCATACGGTTAACTCCTTGAAGATCGTCGGTTTTAAATAAGCCAATAATTTTGCGATGCCCCAGTTTAATTAAATGTTCAGTAGCAATATAGCCTCCGTGTTCATCATTAACAACAATATGTGGAGGTGCTAACTGTGGATAAAACTGGTTAATCATTAAATACGGGATGTTACGCTGTTCCAGTTCTAAGTAGTAATGAATGTTAGGATTATAAACACTACTTTTTGTTGGTTCAACGATAAGACCATCGATATTTCTATTTAACATGGTTTGCAGGCATAGTTTTTCTTTTTCAATGTCGTTATCCGTACATGCAAACGTTAATGAATAACCCTGGTTTGATAGGTAGGATTCAATTCCTCTAATAATAGAAGGGAAAATATAGTCGGAAATATAGGTAGTTATAACTCCGATATTTTTGCCATTCGTTTGAGCTGTGAGAACAGTCGTCTCATTTTCTTCCTGTTTAAATGAACAAAAGGTTCCGGCTCCCTGTTCCCTATAAAGCCATCCCTCATGTACTAAGTCACCCACTGCTTGACGAACTGTATGCCTGCTGACACCAAACATTTTAACAAGTTCATTTTCTGAGTGAATTTTTTCACCAGGCTTAACCTTACCGCTGGTGATCCAATCTGTTATCTGTTCTTTCACCATATTGTACTTGGTTTTTTGCGCCATTGTATCACCGCTTTCTATATTACATATGAGTATACCCTTAAAATATTTGAGTAAGAATAAAAGAGATTTCGATGTTTTAATTATACACTAATTATTATACCTTAAAAACACGTACGTACATAAGTAAAAAATTTATTAAAACATGATTGACATGTACGAACAGGTATATTACTATTTTAATTGTAGGGAATACGCTTTCATATTTTTTAAAAAAAGCTAGAAAAACGTAATTATAATGCCTGTTGTTTAGTGCAAAAGGTTACGGCGGAAGAATATTCAGGAGGGATCTTTATGTAGTCGCCTTAACATGTACGTACAATGCACAAGCGTATTATTACAAACAACTATTATTTTATTAAATTATGGTTGCGTTTTCAAAGTTTTTGCCAAATTGTTTTACTATTAAAATAGTTTTGGAGGGATTACCTTGTCGAGATCAACAAAAAAGCTAGGTTCATTGATTCTACTTACTATTATGATTATCGGTTCCATCCTTGCTGGTTGCTCTAATAGCTCAGAGACGTCAGGTAAAACGAAAGATGGAAAAACAGCTATTACATTTATGTTTAGAGGTCAGCCTCAAGAATTGAAAGCTTATGAAGCAACTGTAAAACGTTATGAAAAGTCACATCCTGATGTGAAAGTGACATTGGTTCAAGTTGCTCCAGATCAATATGATACAAAATTAAAAGCAGCGATTGCCGGTAAGAAGATTCCTGATGTATTCTTCTATAACCCAGCACAAGTAAAAGCATATGTAAACTCTGGTGTACTAAAAGATATTACTGAGTATGTTGAAGGTTCAGAAAATGTAAACATCGAAGATATTTGGGAAAAGGGTGTTGCTAAGTATCGTTTCGATGGTGAAACTCTAGGACAAGGTGCAATTTACGGATTGCCAAAAGACTTAGGACCATTCGCATTAGGTTACAATAAAACAATGTTTGAAGAAGCAGGAATTCCACTTCCTGACAAAGACAAACCTTATACTTTGGATGAATTTATTAATGTAGCACAACAATTGACAAAAGATAAAGACGGCGATGGAAAAAGTGATCAATTTGGTGCTGGATTTAACATTCAATGGGCATTGCAGCCAATTGCTTGGAGTAATGGAGCAGACTGGATTGATGAAACTGGTACAAAAGTAACAATTGATACTCCTGAATTTGCTGAATCAGTACAATGGTTTGCAGATCAACAGAATAAATACAAAATTACTCCTTCTATCGCAGAAGCACAAACACTTGATACTTACCAAAGATGGATGAAGGGCGAATTGGCTTTCTTCCCAGTTGGTCCTTGGGATATGGCAACATATGCAGAACAATTAAAGTTTGAATATGACTTAATTCCATGGCCTGCAGGTAAAACTGGCAAACCTGCTGCTTGGGTTGGTTCTCTAGGAATTGGTGTAGGAGCTACAACTAAGAATGCGGAAGCAGCAGCTGAGTTAGCATTATACCTATCTGCTGACCAAGAAGGTAACCAAGCGTTAGTAGATGCACAAGTTCAATTACCAAACAGCGTAACTGTTGCTGAACAATGGGCAGCGGACACTTCAATTAAGCCTGAAAACAAGCAAGAATTCTTAGATATTATTAACGATTACGGTCGTGGTTTCCCGGCTGAAAAAACGTACACAGCTGAATGGTATGATGAATTCTACAAAAACATCCAGCCAGTTCTTGATGGTAAGATGACAGCTGCAGAATATGTTAAGGAAGCACAGCCTAAGATGCAAAAATTACTAGATGCAGCAATCCAACAAGAAAAACAAGCTAAGAAATAAGCAATTAACTGAACTTTGACACAGTGTAAATGGTGCTAGTTTTCTTAAAAACTACTAGCACCATTTATTCCTTTTATCTAAATTTTTTGGTGAAAAAGAAATTTAGAAAAAGGGAAATGTGTCATCATTATAGCTTTAGAAAGGGTGAGGGAAGATGAAAACGACATCCAAACTGTATCGCACAGAGCAAAGATATGCCTATTTATTTATTGCAGCACCTGTCATAGGATTCCTCATATTCGCAATGGTTCCGCTTATTTATTCCATTTACGGTGCATTTACAAACTGGGATGGTCTAGGGTCAATGGACTTTATCGGGTTGGAAAACTTTATCAATGTATTCAAAGATGAGTACTTCTATAAGTCGATGTTTAACACGATTTATATGATGCTTGGTATTCCAATCGGTATTGTATTAGCGTTATTGCTTGCTTTGGCTTTAAATCGCGGGATTCCTGGAACCAATACTTTTAGGGTTCTATATTATATTCCGGTTATCTCTTCTATCGCTGCAATATCTATTCTATGGCAATGGGCATATAACGGAGATTACGGATTAGTCAATCAGTTCTTAGCGATTTTTGGAATTGAAGGTCCTAACTGGCTGCAAAATACTTCTACGGTAAAACCGGCATTGATCATCATGGCGGTATGGAAGGGATTAGGATATACAATGCTGTTATACTTAGCTGCCCTTCAAAGTGTGCCGAAATCATTTTACGAAGCAGCAAAACTGGATGGTGCTAATGCCTTCAAATCATTTTGGTACATCACTCTACCTATGGTAAAACCCGTTACCTTCTTTATCATCGTAACCAACATTATTGGCGGGGCTCAGATTTTCACTGAAATTAACGTAATGACTCCTACTGGTGGTCCTGAATATAGTTCCGCATCCGTGGTGTTTTATATTTGGCAAAAAGCATTTGGTAACTTCCAATTAGGTTATGCATCTGCAATGGCGTTAGTATTAGGACTATTCATCTTCATTATTACTTTAATCCAATTTAAGATAAACGAGAAAAACTCCTTTGAACTGGATTAATAACCGTAAAGTAAGAGAGTAATAGAGAGGAGCGTATAAAATGGAAGTTGCAGTTGCAAATAAAAAGTCAGTTAAAGCAGAACCTATGTCTGAAAAGAAGAAAAATAGAATTACCGACGCCGTGGTATTTATCTTCCTAAGCTTTGGAGCAATCTTCATGGTAGCACCATTGTTATGGATGTTCTCGACTTCGATCAAGACCCGGGAGGACGTTTTTGCATTGCCTCCGGTGTGGATTCCAGACACGATTTCTTTTGCAAAGTATTCTGAGATTTGGTCTATGGGGCCGCTGCTTTCAGGTATTAGTAATAGCTTAATCGTCGCTGTGTCAGTAACAGTGATTGGTACATTCACCTCAAGTTTGGCAGCATTTGCATTCTCGAAGCTGCATTTCAATGGCAAAAATAAAATCTTCATGATGTTATTTGCATCGGTTATGATTCCTTATCCAGTGCTAATGATTCCGCAGTTCATTATGTTTTCTTCTGTAGGCTGGGTGGATACATTACTGCCATTAATCATCCCTGGGTTTTTCGGAAACATTTTCATGATTTTCTTTTTACGTCAGTTTTTAACGAGTATTCCTAACTCAATCATTGAAGCTGCAAAGATTGATGGTTGTTCTTACTTCCAAATCTTTTACAAAATCATCTTTCCATTAATTAAACCTGCGGTAGCTGCACAGTTGATTCTATGGTTTATGGGGATTTGGAATGATTACCTTGGACCGATTCTTTATCTGAACTCACCTGAGAAGCAGACGCTTCAACTTGTAATTGCAAACTTTAACGCTTCTTATGCGATCCAAAGTGATTATCCGCTAATCATGGCCGCTTCGGTTGTTGCGTTATTACCAATGTTGATTGTTTTCATCGTCTTCCAAAAACAAATCATTGAATCAATCGCAATTTCAGGGGTAAAAGGTTAATACAACTAAATCAAATGCATGTGCATTTTTGGCTCAACAAATTAGAAGTTAATAGAAAAATGAAAAAGCACTTATCAGAATTTTTAGATGATAAGTGCTTTTTGTTTAAAAAATACTCAGAAACCTTGGAGTCAATCAATGAAACTTAAAACAAAGAAGTATTTAGCAGGAATCGTCATTTTAATAGTGTTAATCATAGGAGTAACGCTTGTTATGACTTTTGCTATGCCTAAAACAGGCAATTTGTCTGGCATTACATTACCAGCGGCACCTGCTGACAAGCCGGTACAAAATATCAACAGTGATATCCTTTATAAGGAAAAGGATTGGACCACCAATTTTACTCATGATGCTTCAATCATTAAAGCAGATGGCTGGTATTATGCGTTTTCCACAGACTACATGGTAGGAGCCCCGCCAAAACCAGGAATCCAGATAAGAAAGTCGAAGGATTTAATTAAATGGGAGTTTGTAGGCCGTGTGTTTGAACAAGTATCTCAGGAGGCGTGGGAATGGACCAAAGGAACAACCTTTTGGGCTCCAGATGTGGTGAAATTGAATGATAAATATTATTTATATTACTCTGTATCCTCTGTTGGAAAAAGAAACTCGTATATTGGTGTGGCGGTAAGTGACAATATTGAGGGTCCTTGGAAAGACGAAGGTGCCGTATTTATATCCCAAGAGGGGGATGAACACACGGTAAATGCAATCGATCCGGATATCGTATTGGATGAACATGGGCAGGCCTGGATGGTTTATGGCTCCTATTTTGGCGGAATTTTTATCACAAAAGTAGATTCTGCTACTGGAAAATTGGTCGATCCGAATGATGAGGGAACGTTAATGGCGCAAAGGAAAAATATGAATTACGGCATAGAAGGACCTGAAATTATTTATAACGGTGATACCGGTTATTATTACTTAACTGTATCATATGAGTGGCTGGAGGATACATATAATGTCCGGACAGCTAGGTCGAAAAATATAACGGGACCGTATGTGGACTATAATGGCAGTGAAATGATTGATACAACCGATGAATCCTTCAATACTGGAAATAAATTGGTAGGAGCGTATCGATTTGAAAATAGCGATGGCTGGCTGGGGACTGGTCATAATGCCTTGTTTGAGGAAAATGGGGAATATTATCTCACCCACAATGCCAGAGCTGGTAAAGATGTCTATTGGTCCCATTTGCATGTCAGGAAAATAGTTTGGACCGAGGATGGCTGGCCGGTGGTTTCACCGGAAAGATATGCTGGTGAAGCAGAACAACAAATAAACGAAGAAAACATTATTGGTAAATGGGAACAGATCATTCTCCCAAGATATGATGATAGTTTACAAGTTTCTCATAATTTACAACTCAAATCAAATGGGGAAATTGGAGAGGATGATAAGAGCCATTGGGCACTAACGGGGGATAACACATTGGAACTCACGGTTTATGACCCTGGCAGAGCTTCTGATGATTACTGGAAGTACAAGTTGAAAGTGATTCCTGCTTGGGACTGGGAAAATTGGAACGGTACGCTTGTTTTCACTGGTATGGACCAAGAGGGGACGGTCCTGTGGGGTAAAAAGACGGTTGAAAAAAATAAATAAAATGGAGTGACATTACATGCTATCCACCAATCAAGTAAATGTGAATTGGAAACTAAAAGAATTTGATCTTAAGGATGTTCGTATTACAGGCGGTCCGCTAAAGCATGCAATGGAGTTAAATAAGGAATATCTATTAAAGCTAGAGCCTGATAGACTGCTTTCTAGATTCAGAGAGTATGCGGGACTTCAGCCAAAAGCGGCCAGTTATGAAGGTTGGGAAGTACAAGGGATTTCTGGACATACACTAGGACATTATCTATCAGCGGCAGCAATGATGGCAGCAGCAAACGACGATAGTGTGTTTAATCAAAGAGTGGATTATATTGTAGATGAACTCGAAGTTTGTCAAAAAGCACATGGAACAGGATATATTTCTGGTATCCCTCGCGGAAAAGAAATTTTTGAAGAAGTAAAAGCAGGAGATATCCGATCGCAAGGTTTTGATTTGAATGGCGGCTGGGTGCCTCTATATTCCATTCATAAATTATTCGCCGGTCTGCGTGATGCCTTTAAGTTTGCGAATAACGATAAAGCTTTGCAGGTTGAAACAAAGCTTGGTTTATGGCTAAACGATGTGTTTGAGAACCTAAATGACCAACAGGTACAGGAAGTCTTAAAATGTGAATATGGCGGAATGTCAGAAGTACTTGTTGACCTTGCTGAAGACACGGGCGATGAGCGCTTTTGGAAGCTATCACAACTGTTTCACCACAAAGAACTATTAGATTCGCTGGCATCGGAAAAAGATGTGTTAGCGGGAAGACATGCCAATACACAAATACCAAAGATAATTGGCGCTGCACGTCAATATGAAATTTCAAATAACGAATCCTACCGTCGTATATCAGAATTCTTTTGGAAACAGGTTGTCCATCATCATTCATACGTAATCGGTGGAAACAGTATGAATGAACATTTTGGGGAACCAGACAAGTTAAATGACCGGCTTGGGGCTAATACTTGTGAAACGTGTAACTCCTATAACATGTTAAAACTAACTAGACACCTTATTCAGTGGAATGGTCTTGCTGAACAAGGAGATTTCTATGAGAGAGTTTTATATAATCATATATTAGCTTCCCAGCACCCGCAAGAAGGCACGGTCACTTACTTTGTTTCCTTAGATATGGGCGGTCACAAGGTTTATAATTCTCAGTTTAATGATTTTACTTGTTGTGTTGGTACTGGAATGGAGAACCATTCTAGTTATGGCAGTGGTATCTATTTTTATAATGATCAGTCTCTCGTGGTGAACCAATACATCCCATCCAAACTGAATTGGAGCGAGAAAGGAGTCATTGTTCATCAGGAAACTACGTATCCTGAAACAGGTTCAATAAAGTTAGTAGTAGAGTCTACTGATTCAAACCAATTCTCCTTATCTGTCCGCTATCCATATTGGGCAGAAAAAGGTATGAATGTAAAAGTAAATGGTGAGCCGTACAACCACGAGTCTAAACCTTCTAGTTTTATCACGATTGAACGTGTTTGGCAGAACGGGGATACAGTTGAATTAGATATACCTATGACAGTTAGAGTCGAAACGATGAACGATAACCCTAATCGAATAGCATTTATCAATGGACCACTTGTTCTAGCAGGTGATTTAGGACCAATACAACAAGATGAGTCTGCAAAAGAGATATTATTTACACCAGTGTTAGTTACAAGCGAGACGTCATTGCTAAATCATATCGTACCAGTTTCAGAAAAAAATCATCATTTTGACATGAATAAGCTCGGCTATCCTCGAGATGTGAGATTGTTCCCATTCTATCAAATGCATGATCGTAGTACTTCTGTTTATTGGGACGTTTTTACCGAAGAAAAATGGAAGGAAGTAGAACTTTCTTATAAAGCTTCTGTCGAAAAAGAGCATGAACTAAAGCTCAGGACCGTTGATTTTGTTCAGCCTGGAGAAATGCAGCCGGAGCGTGATCATGAATTTGAAGGGGAGCATGTGGGCTATGGTGTCCAGTCCAATCGGAAATACCGAGACACATGGCCAAATGGGCACTTTTCCTTCACTTTAAAGGTTCATTCCAGCCAGCAGAACCATCTTTTTGTTATGTATACAAAAGAAATAGAGACGATGAATTCCTTTGCTATCACGATCGATGGAGTTGAATTGGAAAATGGTAAAGTAGAACTTGTTGAGCTGAACACGTTTGTCCAAGTAAAATATGAGATTCCAAAGCAAACAACTGGTGGTAAGGAGCAAGTAAAGGTGACTTTCCGTGCTCATGAAGGACAAAAAGTACCTAAGGTATTTGGTATCCGTGTGGTAAAAGAATAGAAAAATAGATAAAAGAGCAGGAAAAACTAACATGTATTTTCTGCTCTTTTAACTTGTATGCAAAAAGTTTTTAAATAAATAGTAAAATACCTTGAAAAAATATAGATAGGTGGTACAATCAACTTAAAGGTTATACGTACAAGTTTTGAAAACGGCTACAATATCATTAACTTGTAGGGTGAAATAGATAGTGATTTGTCGAAAAATCATCTTTCTTGTACGGATGTCATACTTACTTAAAAAGCAGCGTTTAATTTTAACCTGAGTGAGATACGCATGTAGTTATTACATTCTATTAAACTCAGAAAAATTTTTATTGATTATGTAAACGTATTCTTTCTAAAAGGCAGGGTGAGAAAAATGGCTAAATATGCAATTGGTGTCGATTATGGAACACAGTCAGGAAGAGCCGTATTAGTTGAGATTGGAACTGGTAAAGAGGTTGCAACAGCTGTAAAACCATACACACATGGAGTGATGGATGAGTTTTTGCCAGATGGAACCACTAAATTAGAACATGATTGGGCTTTACAGCATCCAACAGATTATTTAGAAGTTTTACAGATTACCATTCCAGAAGTATTAGATAAAGCACAAGTTTCCCCGGATGATGTCATCGGATTAGGAATCGACTTTACAGCTTGTACGGTCCTACCGGTTGATCAGACTGGGACTCCATTATGCTTGAAACCTGAATATAGTAAAAATCCACACAGCTTTGTGAAGCTTTGGAAGCATCATGCGGCACAAGACGAAGCAAACCGTTTGAATGAAATTGCTGAACAACGTGGTGAAAAGTTCTTACAACGCTACGGCGGAAAAATTTCTTCCGAATGGATGATTCCGAAGGTATGGCAAATTCTTGATGAAGCACCTGAAATTTATGAAGCTGCAGATCAAATATTAGAAGCAACCGATTGGGTTATTTCTCAATTGACTGGTCAAGTAAAGCGCAACAGCTGTACGGCAGGTTATAAAGCAATGTGGCATAAGCAGGATGGCTACCCATCAAAAGAATTTTTTAAAGCGCTTGATCCTCGTTTAGAAAATGTTGTTGAGGATAAATTATCTACGGATATCGTTGCCATTGGCTCTAAAGCTGGAGAAATCACTGCTGAAGGTGCTAAGTTAACAAGATTGAACCCGGGTACTGCAGTTGCAGTTGCGAATGTGGATGCACACGTTGCTGTCCCAGCAGTAGGGATTACAGAACCTGGTAAACTATTGATGATTATGGGAACGTCTACATGTCATATTTTACTAGGTGAAGAGGAAAAGATTGTACCTGGAATGTGCGGTGTGGTTGAAGATGGAGTCATTCCAGGATATATGGGATACGAAGCTGGTCAATCATGCGTAGGTGACCATTTTGAATGGTTTACTGAAAACTGTGTACCGGCAAGTTACTATGAAGAAGCAAAAGAAAAAGGCGTAAATATCCACCAGCTATTAACGGAGAAAGCAAGTAAGTTAAACGTTGGTGAAAGCGGTCTCCTCGCACTGGATTGGTGGAACGGCAATCGTTCAACACTTGTAGATGCTGATCTAACGGGCGTACTGCTAGGACAAACATTATTAACAAAACCAGAGGAAATCTATCGTGCGCTGATTGAAGCAACTGCGTACGGTACACGAATGATCGTTGAAACCTTCCGTGATAATGGTGTTCCTGTTAATGAAGTGTATGCTGCAGGCGGAATTGCAGAGAAAAATGTAATGATGATGCAGATTTATGCAGACGTATTAAATATGAGTATTAAAATTTCTGCTTCTTCTCAAACACCAGCACTTGGTTCTGCAATGTTTGGTGCTGTTGCAGCAGGTAAAGAACGCGGCGGCTATGACAGCATTACTGAAGCAGCCAAGGATATGGGCAGAGTCAAAGATTATGTATACCAGCCAAAGGCAGAAAATAAGGCGGTCTATGATCAGCTTTATACAGAATATGCCCGCCTATACGATTATTTTGGACGCGGCGAAAATAACGTGATGAAAACATTGAAAAAAATTAAGAGTGCAAGCTCCTTAAAAATGGAGGAGACAGTATGCTAGAAAGACTTAAAAAAGAAGTTTTGGAAGCTAATTTACAGCTTCCAAAACATAACTTGGTTACTTTTACTTGGGGAAATGTAAGTGGGATTGATCGTGAACAAAACCTTGTTGTCATCAAGCCAAGCGGTGTACCTTATGATGAGCTTAGTATTGAGGACTTGGTAGTAGTAGATTTGGAAGGCAGGATTGTCGAAGGAAATCTGCGCCCTTCATCAGATACACCAACACATCTTGCACTCTACCGTGCTTTTCCAACAATTGGCGGAGTGGTTCATACCCATTCGCCATGGGCAACTAGCTGGGCACAAGCAGGTCGTCCGATTCCTGCACTTGGAACTACACATGCTGATTACTATTATGGAGAGATTCCTTGTACACGTGAGATGACTCAGGATGAAATTGATCGTGCCTATGAACTTGAAACAGGAAATGTAATTATTGAAACGTTTGAAAAACAAGGATTAGACCCTGTGGCAATGCCAGGAGTCCTAGTGTTTAACCATGCACCGTTCTGTTGGGGTAAAAACGCCAATCAGGCTGTACACAATGCCGTTGTGCTAGAAGAAGTAGCGAAAATGGCGCTGCATACCTTCCAGCTTAATCCTAACGTAAACCCAATTCAACAATTCTTGTTGGATAAGCATTATCTGCGAAAGCATGGAAAAAACGCCTATTATGGTCAATCAAAACAAATAACCAAGCAAACGCTTTAATGGTTGTCTTATAGAATAACTTATCCACATTGGACATTGAAGAAAACTAACTACTTTAGGGGGATTTACCTTGTTAACGACAAAAGCCTATGAATTTTGGTTTGTAACTGGAAGTCAATTACTTTACGGAGAAGACGTACTTAGAGCAGTAGAGGAAAATTCAAAAACGATTGTAAGCGGTCTAGATCATGATCCAGCCGTTCCATATAAATTAGTTTTTAAATCCGTTGTTAAGGATTCCGATGCAATTCGCCGCTTAATTCTTGAAGCAAATGCTGATGAAAATTGTGCAGGAATCATTACATGGATGCATACATTCTCACCATCAAAAATGTGGATTGCAGGGCTTTCAGCTCTTCAAAAACCATATCTTCATTTAGCTACACAATTTAACCGTGATATCCCATGGAATTCAATTGACATGGATTTTATGAATCTTAACCAATCTGCACACGGAGATCGTGAACACGGATTCATCGCCAGCCGCTTAAAGGTTAAGCGTAAAGTGGTTGTCGGGCACTGGGAAAACGCAGAAGTTAGAGAACGTGTTGGCAGCTGGATGAGAACGGCAGTTGCTTTTGCTGAAAGTAAAACCCTGAAAGTAGCAAGATTTGGTGATAATATGCGCCAAGTAGCAGTTACTGAAGGTGACAAAGTAGAAGCGCAAATTAAATTTGGCTGGACGGTTAATGGTTACGGTGTTGGTGACCTCGTTCAACGCATGAACGATGTAAGTGAACAAGAACTTGACCAGTTAATGGCTGAATATGAAGAGCAATATGATATTACACCAGAAGGTCTAACTGACGGACCGGTAAGAGACAGTATCCGTTATCAAGCTAGAATTGAGCTTGGAATGAAAGCATTCTTAACGGAAGGCGGATATACAGCATTTACAACAACTTTCGAAGATTTACATGGTATGCGTCAGCTTCCAGGTCTTGCTGTTCAACGTCTAATGGAACAAGGCTACGGCTTCGCGGGTGAAGGTGACTGGAAAACTGCGGCACTCGTTCGTTTAATGAAAATTATTGCTGGCAATGAAGGTACATCCTTTATGGAAGACTACACGTATCATTTTGAACCAGGAAATGAAATGGTTCTTGGTGCGCATATGCTTGAGGTTTGTCCAACCATTTCAGCTACTCGTCCTAAAGTTGAGGTGCATCCACTAGGAATTGGTGGCAAGGAAGACCCTGCAAGAATCGTTTTTGATGGAAGAGGCGGCTCTGCATTAAATGCATCCATTATCGACCTTGGACATCGTTTCCGTCTTCTTGTAAATGAAGTAGATGCGGTACAACCAGAGCAGGATATGCCAAAACTTCCGGTTGCACGTGTACTTTGGACGTGTCAGCCTTCTCTAAGTCAAGCTGTTGAGAACTGGATTGAAGCTGGCGGAGCACACCATACTGGATTCTCTTATAAAGTGACAACAGAACAGTTAAGAGACTTTGCAGAATTAGCTGGTATCGAAATGGTTGTCATTAATAACGACACAAAAACAGAATCATTTATTAACGAATTACGCTGGAATGACGTTATCTATCGTTAATTTTTAAACTTGGGGCTATTAGTAATAATAGCCCTAAGGTTTACTAGGGTGCTTTAATTACATAAACCGACTGGAGGATTACTTTATGAAAAATAATGTCATTGTAAATGCTGATATTACAAAAGGCAAAATTAATAAAAATATATATGGTCACTTTGCAGAGCATTTAGGCAGATGTATCTATGAAGGAATCTGGGTAGGTGAAGATTCCTCGATCCCTAATACAAAGGGTATCCGTAACGATGTACTAGCAGCATTAAAAAACATTAAAGTTCCTGTTCTTCGCTGGCCAGGCGGTTGCTTTGCCGATGAGTATCACTGGAAGGATGGCGTCGGTCCTCGTGAAAATCGTAAACGTATGGTCAATACTCACTGGGGTGGCGTTGTAGAAAACAACCACTTCGGAACGCACGAATTCATGCTTTTATGTGAATTATTAGAGTGCGAGCCGTATATTTGTGGAAATGTTGGAAGCGGCACTGTTCAAGAAATGTCAGAATGGGTTGAATATATGACATTTGAAGGTGAATCGCCAATGGCAAACTGGCGCCGGGAAAATGGCCACGACGAGCCTTGGAAGTTAAAGTATTTCGGTGTAGGAAACGAAAACTGGGGCTGCGGTGGAAACATGCGTCCTGAATATTATGCAGACCTTTATCGCCGTTATCAAACGTATGTACGTAACTATGGCGGCAATAAAATTTATAAAATCGCCGGCGGGGCAAACGTCGATGATTATAACTGGACAGAAGTATTAATGAAGAACGCTCACTGGTTAATGGATGGTTTAAGTCTTCACTATTACACGATCCCAGGCGATTTCTGGCTTGGTAAAGGATCAGCGGTTGATTTCCCTGAAGACGAATGGTTCATTACAATGAAGAAAGCTCTTCATATGGATGAGTTAATTACAAAGCATAGCACGATTATGGATAAATATGATCCAGATAAGCGAATTGGCATGATCATTGACGAGTGGGGAACATGGTTCGATGTGGAGCCTGGTACAAATCCAGGATTCTTATATCAGCAAAACACCATCCGTGATGCGCTGGTAGCTGGCCTGCATTTCAACATTTTCCATAATCACGCTGATCGTGTTCAAATGACGAATATTGCTCAAACCGTTAACGTGCTTCAAGCGATGATTTTAACTGAAGGCGAGAAGATGATTCTTACTCCAACCTATCATGTATTTGATATGTACAAAGTTCACCAAGATGCTGAACTGCTTTCTGTTGATTCTACATTTGGCAGCTATGAATATAACGGAGAAACGTTACCACAAGTAACCGTATCTGCTTCAAAAAATGCTGAAGGTATCATTCACATCAGCTTATGTAACATTGACCACCAGAACGAATCAGTATTAGATTTAGACCTTCGTGGAATAATTGGACCCGAAACTAAGGTTTCAGGAACAATCATTACAGCCGACTCAATGAATGCACATAACACTTTCGAACAGCCAGAGGTTGTAAAACCTGTTGAGTTCACAGGCGTAACGGTTGAAAATAATAAATTAGCCATTAAACTTCCAGCAATGTCTGTTGTTACATTAGCGGTTAAATAAAGAATGAGGGGGATCCAGCAGTGAGTAAGCAAAATCTATGTAAAGGCTGCGTTGAAAGTGTAATGGTAACAGAGGAAGTCATCCAGGAGCTCGTTAGGGAAACGGAAGAAGATTTATCTGTTATCGTATCGGACGAAGTCTACTCAGAACGATTAAAGATTTGTGAAAGCTGCCCTTCTCTTCAATATGGCACCACTTGTGCTCATAGCGGATGTATTGTCCGCTATCGAGCAAAGTTTAAAAACAAGAGCTGTCCTTTTGCAGGAAAGCCAAAATGGGAAAAGGTTAGTTAATTACTCATAGTTTTATAGAAACGAAGCCGTGACTTGCAAACTCTATCTGATAAAAGAAAGGACAGGGAACATGGGTAAAAATAAAGCAAAAATGATTTTAGAAAAAGACTTTAAAGTATCTGAAATTGATAATCGAATCTATGGTTCTTTTATTGAACATTTAGGCCGTGCCGTATATGGCGGCATTTATGAGCCAGGACATCCTCAAGCCGATGAAAATGGATTCCGCCAGGATGTTATTGAAATGGTTAAGGAACTTCAAGTTCCGCTTGTCCGTTATCCGGGTGGTAACTTTGTTTCCGGTTATAACTGGGAGGATGGTGTAGGACCTGTAGAAAACCGTCCGCGTCGTTTAGATTTAGCTTGGCGTACAACAGAAACCAACGAAATGGGTACGAACGAGTTCATGAAATGGGCGCAGTTAGTCAATGCTGACGTAAATATGGCAGTTAACCTTGGAACCCGTGGTATTGACGCAGCTAGAAATCTAGTAGAATATTGCAACCACCCAGGCGGTTCTTATTATAGTGATCTTCGTATTTCTCACGGCGTAAAGGATCCTTACAAAATTAAAACATGGTGTCTCGGTAACGAAATGGATGGTCCATGGCAAATCGGGCATAAAACCGCTGCGGAATATGGCCGCCTTGCTCAAGAAACTGCGAAAGTAATGAAGTGGGTAGACCCTACAATCGAGTTGGTTGCATGTGGAAGCTCAAACCGCAATATGCCGACCTTTGCTGACTGGGAAGCAACTGTTCTTGACCATACGTATGATCATGTAGAATTCATCTCTTTGCACCAGTATTACGGCAACCGTGACAATGAAATTTCTAACTATTTAGCACTGTCCCTAGAAATGGATGACTTTATTAAATCGGTTATTTCTATTGCGGACTATATCAAAGCGAAAAAACGCGGTAAAAAGAAAATCAACCTCAGCTTTGATGAATGGAACGTATGGTATCACAGTAATGAAGCGGATAAAAAAATTGAGCCATGGAGTATTGCACCACCTCAATTAGAAGATATTTATAACTTTGAAGATGCTTTATTGGTTGGATGTATGCTGATTACGCTTTTAAAGCATGCAGACCGTGTGAAAATTGCCTGCCTTGCTCAGCTGGTCAATGTCATTGCACCAATTATGACTGAAGACAATGGACCTGCTTGGAAGCAAACGATTTTTTATCCTTATATGCATACCTCTGTATATGGACGCGGCGTTTCATTAAACCCAATTATTTCAAGTCCTAAGTATGACAGTAAGGATTTCACTGATGTACCGTATTTAGAGTCGACAGCTGTTTACAATGAAGAACATGAAACATTAACCATCTTTGCTGTAAACCGCCATCTAGAAGAAGGATTAGAACTGGCTGTGGACATCCGTAACTTTGATGGTTATGAAGTAGTCGAGCATATTGTTTTAGAAAACGACGGCAATCTAAAACAAACCAACTCTGCTAAAGGAACACCAGTGGCACCGCATTCTAATGGTAATGCAAGATCTGAAAACGGCGGAGTTACCGCGGTATTACCTAAATTATCTTGGAATGTAATCCGCCTGGCGAAGCGTAACTAATAGCAAATATTCCATACCTCTTCTGTTTACATTTGTTGATGGAGAGGTATGGAATCATTTTTTCTAGGTATCTATCGAAAGGAAGGGTTGAACGATATATGAAGGTCTTGAAAGAGGAGTTTGGAAGAAAAGATAACCAAACTGTTTTTTTATTTAATCTAATTAATGATCATGGAGTAGAAATTAGCTGTATTAATTATGGCTGTATTATTACAAAAATTATAACACCTGATAAAGAAGGCAACTTTGAAAATGTTGTTATTGGATATGACACGTTGAACGAATATGAAAATGATAGTTATTTTTTAGGCGCTGCAGTTGGCCGTGTCGCTGGGAGAATCAAGGCTGGTGCCTTTGATTTGAACGGGAAAACCTATACACTTGCAAAAAATGAAAATAACAACCATCTGCATGGCGGAAATAAAGGGTTTAACCAGATCGTTTGGGATAGTGAAGTCATCGAGGATGAACAGGAGATTGGAGTTCGATTCACCTATTTTAGCCCGAATGGTGAAGAGGGTTATCCTGGAAATTTAAAGGTTTCCGTTACTTACACCTTGAATAATGACAATGAACTCTCTATCCGTTATTCTGGCGTGTCTGATGAGGACACACTACTAAATATGACGAATCACTCTTATTTCAATTTAAGTGGAAATTTAAAACGAGATAGTTTAAATCATTCTTTACGAATAAAAAGCGATAAGTTTCTTGAATTAAATGATGAACTGCTTCCGACGGGAGATATGCTGGATGTTAGAGGTACAGCATTTGATTTTACAACTGAGAGAATGATTGAAACTGGAGTACTGTCACAACATCCGCAAAATAAATTAGCCGGCGCTGGGTATGACCATCCATTTTTATTAAATACACAACATGACCAAGAAATTGTCCTGAAGGATATCGAAAGTGGACGGACTCTAACGATTGAAACAGATGAACCAAGTGTTGTCGTTTATTCTGGAAATCAGATGAAATCTGAAGGAGAGATTGCCGGGGTGCCGTCACGGAAGTACTTAGGAATTTGCTTAGAGACACAGGGATTACCGGACGCGATTCATCACCCACAGTTTCCTTCTTGGGTTCTAGAAAAAGATCAAGAATATTCGACGGTAACAACCTATAAATTTGGGATTTTAGAAGAATAGATTGCCCGATACTTTTCCTATAGAGCAGGAGGAATTAAAGTGGAAAACTATATTGCTGAACTCATGACTCTAGCTCAAACATGTGATTGTGGAAATCATCATCATCCGATTCCCATTGAGAGAATCAGGATTGGAAACAGTGTTTATAAAGAACTTGCGGCATATGTAGATGGTAAGGGATTTAAACATGCAGTTATAATCGCAGATGAAAATACCTATCAAGCAGCAGGTAAAAGTCTATCAGAGATTTTAAAAGAAACAGGTATTAACATTTCTCTTAGTATCATCAAGCCGGATGAAAATAATGATGTCGTTGCTGATGAGCAATCCTTAGTTCAGGCATTATTAGAGATACCAATAGATACAGAGATCATTATCGCTGTAGGTGCAGGTACACTCCATGATATAGCGCGTTTTTGCAGTACAAAAATGAAATTGCCATTTATTTCAGTTCCTACAGCACCTTCTGTCGATGGCTTCACATCAATGGGAGCTCCATTAATTGTTAAGGGTGTGAAAACAACCTTCCAAATGTCAGCTCCGATTGCCGTGTTCGCTGATTTATCTGTACTGAAGGCATCACCGCGAAAAATGGTAGCAGCGGGATTTGGGGATATGCTGGCTAAATTCACCTCGCTTGCGGACTGGAAATTTGGCCACCTTGTTATGGGAGAGCCATATTGTCCGCTAGTTGCCGCTATTACCCGTGAAGCATTAGATTCCTGTGTGGAAAAGGTAGAATTGATTGCTGCAGCTGATGAAGAGGGAATTGAGATTCTAATTGAAGCTCTAATCAAGTCAGGGCTGGCCATGCTTATATTTGGTCAGTCACATCCAGCTTCTGGCGGCGAACATCACCTGTCGCACTACTGGGAAATGGACTTTTTAAAGCGAAAGCGCCCTGCCGTGCTTCACGGGGCGAAAGTTGGAGTATCAACTGTACTGCTTGCGGAAGTTTATAAAGGACAGTTCCTTCCTTTACTATCTGATTCAATACGTTTAGGGTCAATACAAGATTCTCTTATCAATGAAGACTTACAAGATAACATAATAGAAATCATGAAAGTTTATCAAGAGATCCCAACCACCGAACGCCTAAAGACTCTGTTAACAGCGACAGGCGGGGAAACTATGCCCGAACAGCTGGGTATTGATGAACAGTTAGTCGCAGCAAGCTTAAGTGGTGCACATACCTTAAGAAATCGATTTACAGCTTTAAAATTTATGAATGTGGCTATGGGAAGCAACACCCTTATACAACCATGATTAATTATAATAAGAAGGCTGTGTTAAAGCTAAATATAATATTTGCACTCTGTTGATTTGCGCGGAAGGCACGAAGACTCCTGCGGGAGGACGGGGCAGGGGAGACCCCACAGGTGATAAGGCACCGAGGAGGCACCCCGGACCGCCCGCGGAAAGCGAAGTGCCTCGGGACAGGCAGAGACCGCCTGTCCCTGCGATGTTTATTCTAAGAAGCATTCCTTAGTGGAGCGCAAATCAACAGACCCTTTTAACACAGCCCAACGGAAAGGTGAAATATCATGCAAAAAGTTGAAACGTTGAAAAATCCTATTGTCGAGCAGCGAGCAGATCCTTGGGTTTATAAACACACAGATGGATACTACTATTTCACTGCTTCAGTACCTGAATATGACAGAATCGAAGTAAGAAGGTCAAAAACGATTCAAGGACTAGGAAATGCAGAACCAGTTATTGCCTGGACGAAACATGAAGACGGGATTATGAGTGCCAACATCTGGGCACCAGAAATTCATTTCATTGACGGCAAATGGTATATCTATTTTGCAGCAGCCCGCAAGGATGCGATTTTTGACCATCGGATGTATGTCATTGAAAATGACTCACAAAATCCACTCGAAGGAAATTGGGTTGAAAAGGGACAGGTAAGAACCGCTTGGGAATCCTTTTCTCTTGATGCGACCACCTTTGAACATCAAGGAAATCTATACTATGTTTGGGCTCAGAAAGATCCTGAAATTGAAGGTAATTCAAATCTATATATTGTGAAAATGGCGAACCCTTGGACATTAACAGGTCCTCAAGTCATGATTACCACTCCTGAATATGATTGGGAGAAAATTGGATTTTTAGTAAATGAGGGTGCTGCCGTTTTAAAAAGAAACGGAAAGATCTTTATTTCGTATTCGGCTAGCGCTACGGATTATAACTACTGCATGGGCTTACTATCAGCAGATGCAGACAGCGACCTGCTTAATCCGAAATCATGGAAAAAATCGCCGCAACCTGTATTCCAAACAAATGAGGAAAACAGCCAATTTGGTCCAGGTCATAACAGTTTCACGGTATCAGAAGATGGCAGTCAAGACATACTGATTTACCATGCTCGTAACTACCGTGAAATCGTCGGTGATCCGCTATGGGATCCGAATCGTCATACACGTGCACAAGTGTTCACTTGGAATGAAGATGGAACTCCTAACTTTGGCACTCCGGTACCCGACGCAAACTAAGACTATTCATTTGATATCATTTTCTATAAAGGGAGATTTTTATGGTTAGAGTAACAATCGAAGAAGCGAAAAGAGCACAGGACCTCATTATAGAGCAAAGAGCAGATCCGTGGATTTATAAACACACAGATGGCTACTACTATTTCACTGCTTCAGTCCCTGCATATGATCGAATTGAAGTAAGGCGTTCAAAAACCATTAAAGGAATAGCAGAAGCTGAACCTGTGGTTGCATGGAGGAATCATGAGACGGGACCATTGAGTGCGCTTATCTGGGCACCTGAGATCCATTATATTAACGGCAGCTGGTATATCTATTATGCTGCTGCACCGTCAAAGGAAATCGTAGATGGGCTTTTTCAACATCGCATGTTTGTAATTGAAAATAAATCTGCTAATCCCCTAGAGGGTAATTGGGAAGAAAAGGGGCAAATCAAGACAGACTGGGAGTCCTTTGCCCTTGATGCGACTTCGTTTGAGCATAAAGGTCAGCAGTACCTTGTCTGGGCACAAAAAGATCCAAACATAAGAGGAAACTCAAACCTTTATATTGCTC
Organism: Neobacillus niacini; assembly: GCF_030817595.1. Lineage (GTDB taxonomy): Bacteria > Bacillota > Bacilli > Bacillales > Cytobacillaceae > Neobacillus > Neobacillus niacini_G. The sequence continues at coordinate 3,883,140 of NZ_JAUSZN010000001.1, read as the reverse complement.
CATTGGAAAACCCATGGACTATTAAAGGACCGCAAGTCATGATTACTAAACCGGAATATGATTGGGAGACAATTGGATTTTGGGTAAATGAAGGACCTGCAGTTTTGAAGCGGGACGGTAAAATCTTCATTTCTTTCTCTGGCAGTGCCACGGATGAAAATTATGCTATGGGGATTCTGACAGCGGATGAAAATAGTGATGTACTGGATCCAGCATCATGGAGTAAGTCCACAGAACCTGTGTTTAAAACTTGTTATGAAACAGGACAATACGGTCCAGGTCATAACAGCTTTACTGTCTCAGAAGATGGCAGCAAGGATGTTTTGGTTTACCATGTTAGGAACTATACAGAAATTGTCGGCGATCCGCTATATGATCCGAACCGTCATACCTGTGCGAAGGAATTTACTTGGAATCCTGAAGGGACACCAAACTTTGGTTTCCCTAAATAATGAAATAATTGACGAACGATAAGGTTCATATCAGTTTCTTGATATGAACCCTTTTCTGTAAACAAAAGGCGGGCAGACAGATGGAAAGTTTACAAGATTCACAGCAAAGACGTATGACCCTGCGTGCCATAACGTGGCCGATTTTTATCGAATTGTTTCTGCAAATGATTATGGGAAGTACAGATATTATCATGCTATCCCACATTTCGGATGATGTTGTCGCTGCAATCGGTGTAGCCAATCAACTAGTCTTTTTTGCGATTCTTCTTTTTAGCTTTACAGCAACCGGAACAGCTGTTTTAATCTCGCAATATTTAGGTGCAGGTTTGAAAAAAGACGCCAAACAAGCCTCGGCAATATCCTTATCTATCAATCTAGGTATTGGCTTAATTGTAAGTGTATTGTTTGTGATTTTTAAAGGTCCGTTATTAAATATTTTCCACCTTGATGAGGATATAGCCATTATCGGATATGATTATTTATCAATTGTCGGCGGCACCTTATTTCTTCAGGCTATGCTTGTGACTATTTCTGCTATTCTGAGGTCAAATGGCTTCACGAGGGAAGCTATGTTTGTTTCTGTGATGATGAACCTCATCCATTTGGCTGGAAACGCCATAGTGATTTATGGATGGTTTGGATTTCCGGAAATGGGCGTTAAAGGGGTTGCCTTATCGACTGCTTTCAGCAGAGCAGCAGCACTAGTTATTGCCTTTTGGTTCATGTATAAGAGACTCCCAATCAGAATTGAATGGAATGATTATATCGATTTCCAACTAACGCATATTAAGAAAATACTAAAAATAGGCATTCCTTCTGCTGGTGAACAACTTAGTTACAACACGAGCCAGATGGCGATGACTGCGATTACAGCTCTTCTTGGAGCAGCAGCTTTGTCTACCCGTGTTTATACATGGAATATTATGTCCTTTATTATGTTATTTGCATTAGCCGTTGGCCAGGGAACACAAATTTTAATCGGTTATCGTGTAGGAGCTGGCGATTTTGCAGGGGCCTATAAACAATTACTAAAGAGCCTTAAAGTTAGTTTTATTATTACTATTGTTATAGCAATACTTATTGCTATTTTTAGAGAAGTAATTATGGGTCTTTTCACAGATGATCCTGAAATTATTAAAGTCGGAAGTACACTTTTATTATTATGTTTAATTCTTGAGCCTGGAAGGACATTGAACCTCATCGTGGTAAACTCACTTCGTGCAACCGGAGATGCTGTTTTTACGGTGAAAATGGGCGTTCTTTCGATGTGGGGAATTGCCGTTCCAGTATCATACTTACTAGGAATACAGTTTGGTCTTGGTTTAGCCGGGGTATGGATTGCTTTTATTGCGGATGAATGGTTCAGAGGCATCGTTATGTATTTTAGATGGAAAAGCAGAGTGTGGGAAAAGAAAGTCCTTGTTGATAAAAAAGAAGTTGTTGCTAGTTAAAGGCTAAGGAGGAGGACGTCAAAATGAAATACCGCAGACTTGGAAACAGTGGATTAAAAGTAAGTGAAATCGGGTTAGGCAGCTGGCTGACCTATGGAAAATCAGTAAATAATCAGACTGCACATGATTGTATTCATAAAGCATATGAACTGGGTATTAACTTCTTCGATACAGCCAACGCCTATGAAGGTGGAAAGGCAGAAGAGGTCTTGGGTGAGGTGTTAAAAGAATATCCTAGAAGTTCATATGTTGTAGCAACGAAGCTATTTTTCCCGATGGGTACAGGGCCGAATGAGCGAGGGCTTTCAAGAAAACATATTGTCGAACAATGTGATGCTAGTTTAAAACGGTTAGGCTTGGATTATATTGACCTCTACCAATGTCACCGCTATGACCCAGAGGTACCAATGGAGGAGACTTTTTTTGCTCTTGATGATTTGATCAGGCAAGGGAAGATCCTTTATGCGGGTGTGAGTGAATGGAGCGCAGCCCAAATTGAAAAAGCAGTTGGGATAGGCAAAGATTATCGATTAAGACCGATTATTTCTAATCAGCCTATTTATAATATGTTTGAAAGATATATTGAGGATGAAGTCCTTCCCGTATCGATCGAAAAAGGGATTGGACAAATTGTTTTCTCCCCATTAGCTCAGGGAGTCTTAACAGGTAAGTATAAACCTCATGCAGAAAAACCAGCCAATAGCAGGGCTGCGAACGATGCAACAAACTTTGTCATCAATAGTTATTTCCGGGACGATGTCCTGACAGTGGTACAGAAATTAAACGGTTTAGCATCAGAACTAGGGGTTACGTTAAGTCAGTTAGCACTGGCATGGATTCTCCGTCACCCAACTATCAGCTCTGCGATTATTGGAGCCAGCCGGATAGAGCAAATTGAAGAAAATGTAAAGGCCGTGGATATCAAATTGGATCAACATGTTTTACAAGCGATCGATTCAATCCTTGAAGAAGTAAAAGACTTTGCACCATTGAGATAGCCATTCTATGAAAAGCGGGTGATTTTTTTATGAAGGTCTATAAACATGGGGATTCTTTGGTAACCGAGATTAAGGAAACGCGAATTCATGATGGTGCTGTTTCGTTTTGGAATTTAGGACAGGCTGGGATTTTGATTAAAGGCAGAGAGGAAGATGGATTCATCTGTATTGATCCTTATCTTTCAAACAGTATTGAACAGACAAATCCTGAAACAGAATTTAAACGGGCATTTCCACCTGTTCTTTCTCCAGCCATGTTGGAAAACGCAGATGCTATTTTAATCACTCATGAACATGATGATCATCTGGATTTTGCCACGTTAAGGGAAGTCGGGCAAAATGGGGAGAATCCGACTTTTGTAGTTCCCGCTCCACTCGTATCAATGGTCGAAACGGAAACAGGCAGCAAGAACCTGGCAGCTGCAAAACACAATGAATCTTTTCGTATAAAGGGATATCAGATTACACCTGTTCCAGCAGCACATACAAGTTATCAAGTCGATGTAAATGGTGATCATCTATATTTAGGTTATCTCATAGAAGTAAATGGCGTTCACCTGTTCCATAGCGGTGATACGATTGTCACCCCGGAATTGATTGAGAAGGTAAAAGAGTTTAAACCCCATGTTGTATTCCTACCGATTAATGGCGGCGACTTTTTCCGTTCTTCACGAGAAATCGTTGGAAACATGAGCTATCGCGAAGCAGTGGACTTTTCAGTTCGTGTAGGCGCTGATCTGATTATTCCGATTCATTATGATATGTTTCCGAATAATCGCGAGAATCCTGCTTATTTTGTAGATTACTTGTTTACTCATTATCCAAATCAAAAGTTTCATATGATGGCACCTGGAGAACGTTTTATTTATCACTTATAAGCCAGAGGTGTAAAGGTCGAGAATACAAACACTTGGAGGATTAGAATATGAATAACTCAAAAGGCTTTGATAATGTAAATTTTTACGACATAAAATGGGAACTGAAAGGCGATTTATGGGCCCATGATCCGGTTATAGCGAAGGAAGGTTCTAGCTGGTATGTTTTTCATACTGGAAATGGCATTCAAATAAAAACGTCTGAAGACGGGGTTAACTGGAAGCAGGCAGAACAAATATTTCCGTCATTGCCCGAGTGGTCTAAACAGTATGTACCTGAGAAAGAGGAGGAAAGTATTTGGGCACCAGATATATATTTCCATGATGGAACCTATTATATCTACTATTCTGTGTCCACTTTTGGTAAAAATACTTCCGCCATCGGATTAGTAACCAATACCACGCTCAACCCTGAAAATCCTGATTACACATGGGTGGACAAGGGATATGTTATTCATTCCAGTGAGTCAGACAACTACAATGCTATTGATGCTAATTTGATTTTCGACCAAGAAGGTGTGCCATGGTTGAATTTTGGATCATTCTGGTCCGGAATCAAGCTTATTCAATTGGACCCTGTAACGATGAAGCCAGCAGAAGGTGCGGAGCTTTTGTCTATTTCAAGCAGAACGGACCAGCCAAATACAATTGAAGCGCCTTTCATTGTCTACCGTAACGGCTATTATTATCAGTTTGTATCTTTTGATTTTTGCTGCCGCGGAATTGAAAGTACCTACAAAATTGTCGTTGGCCGATCAAAGAATATTACAGGACCTTATTTTGACCGAGATGGGGTGTCGATGATGGAGGGAGGAGGAACACTGATCGACGCAGGAGATGATAGATGGATTGGTCCTGGACATTGTGCAGTTTATTTTTCAGGTGACTCCTCCCTTCTTGTCAACCACGCTTATGACGCTTTGAAAAAGGGAAAACCAACGCTGCGGATTAAACCGTTGCATTGGGATCAAGAAGGCTGGCCGCATATCTAAGAATGAAAAAGACTTTGGGCACTGTGCCCAAAGTCTTTTTTATATTTAGCTCTGTTATGATTCTTTGTTGATTTTCGTGTAGGTATGAGAATTCATAAGCGGAGAATATCCGGTTAATGTATATAGAGGAAGCCTAAGAAGCGGATATAAGCGGAGGGATTCCGGTTAACTGCTCTAAATAAGATAAAATCCAAAGATTTCGATCATATAAACGGAAAAACTCCGCTTATTTTTAAGGAAATATGGGTATTTCCCAATATAGCCGGAATTTTTCCGTTTATTTTTCAATCACAGTAAATCAACAGCCAATTTTATGCAGCCAAGTTTAATTTTTGTTTTCGCTTAAAGACTACTTTTGATAATAAAACACTGCACTCATATAAAAAGATTAGTGGGATAACTACCAAAATATCAGATAGGAAATCCGGTGGAGTAATTAAAACAGCGGTTACGATGAGAACAAAGTAGGAGTACTTGCGAATTTTTTGTAATCGGTATGGATTTAATACTCCAAGACTTGTCAGGAACATGATCACTACCGGAAGTTCGAATAAAAATCCAAAAGGCAGGGTCATATGCAGTAAAAACGTAAAATACTTTTCTGTGGTGAAAAATGTCATAAACATACCCTCCGACATGGAGAGAAGGAACTGAAAAACAATCGGGAAAATGATAAAGTATCCGAAACTAATTCCAACAATAAATAAAAGGAATAAAGATGGAATATAAGCTAATGTTACTTTTCGCTCGGAATCTTTCAAGGCTGGACGAACAAACAGCCAAATTTGATAGGCTGCTATAGGAATACTCCCTGAAATTGCCACCACACAGGATAGCATCAAATATACCCATAAAATATCGCTTGGTCCTAAGATAGCTAGTTGTACCTCTAAGTCCTGAACCAGCCATTGATAAATATCTTCAACATAGACAAAGGCTAAAATAAACAAAGCCATAAAGGCACCGAGTATGATAATCAGTCGTTTACGTAATTCTTCAAAATGTCCAATCAAAGCCATATCATGTTTAGACATTGAAAATCCTCCTTAGAAAAAGAAGACGCAAGCACCATATTCTGCCTGCATCTTCCCGAGATAAGTGTTAAATCGTCTTTTCCTCTTTTTTAGGCTGTACCTTACTAGGGTCCTCATCGGAAACCAATTCACGTGTAGATTTTTTAAATTCCTTTAGGGTGGATCCAACAGCACGACCTAATTCGGGTAATTTTGAAGGTCCGAAAATGATTAATGCAATAACTAAAACAAGAATTAAACCAGGAATGCCTATGTTCTGAAGCATAATTATTGTATCCTCCTTTAGATAGCTTTTTTCGATTGATGACGCTGATAACAATATTGGAATAGTTTATACTTAGCTTTGTTTTTACAAAGATGACAACGAAAACTTTCTTCCTCCGAAATTAGCTTTATATGAGGAACATACATAAACTTCAAGGCATCCTTGACGTGGTTTGAACAAACAAACATGGTGAGAAGTGCCCCTTCCACTTGATTATTTAAAGCTTCCACCTTGTACCGCAACTAAACAAGATCGTCCGAAAGTTTGACCTGGGTATGGGTTCCATGTTTCTGGATGCTGTACATCTAGGAACAATGTTTTTTCGTCTGGAGTTAACCATGGTCCTGTTACTTCACAGCCTTTTGGACCTGAAGCAAATTGGAAAGGTTCCCCGTATTCTTTTCCGTCAGTTGGTACCATGAATACTCCACAATTTTTATAAGCGGCGTATTGATTTGTTTCGGTAGCAGCGTAATCCTCGACTACCCAAAGATTGCCTTTGCTATCAAAATGCAAGTTATCTGGGCAAGTAATCCCGCTTTGTTGTCCGCCTGCCACAAACACTTCAAACGTGAACGATTCACTAGCATGATCACCGTTTGCAGGAACAAAACGTACAATTTGTCCATGGAAGTTTCCGTGACCTGTGTTGTTCGTTAGTGATAAGAAGACGGATCCATCATGTGGGTGAATTTCTACATCTTCTGGACGGTCTAATTTTGTTCCGCCAACAGCAAGACCCGCTGCACGAGCATTGGTTAAGACAGCAGCTTGATCAGCAAATTCTGGAGTTTGCAGCTTAGAATTTGTAGCACGATCAAGGGCAATCCATTTTTGCTGGCTCATACTTGCCACATATAAGGTTCCGCTTTCTAAAATATCAAAGTTCGCTTCACGATTTACAGGGTTAAATTTCTTGCTGCTAATAAATTTGTAGAAACACGCGTCACCCTTATCATCACCCATGTAAACGACAACTCTGCCGTCATTCGTTAAGCCCATTGCAGTATTTTCATGGGCAAAACGACCAAGGGCAGTATGCTTGCGTACAGGTCTCTTTGAATCAAATGGATCTACCTCAACAACCCAGCCGTAGTGATTGTCATTAAAATTTGGCCAGCCATAATCATCACCATATTCTGTGTTTTCTTCACAGGAGAGGACGGTATTCCATAAAGTACGTCCACCGCTGCAGTTACCTAATGAGCCAACGACAGTAGTTGCTCCACCTACATACGAACTTCCACGTGCGGGACCAGTTAATTCAATTGGAGTATTCCCATCAACACGTCGATTATATGTATCGTCTAAAATAAGCTTCCATCCATCTTTTTCTTTTTTAACATGGATAACAGAACCACCGACTGCTTCTTTTTCCATTTTGAGAAGTTCAGGATAGTTTGCTAGATTCTCCTTTTTAAAAGTAGCTTCATTGATTCCTAACATCTTCATATAGTTTCCTGGTTCAGGGAACTCGTGATTTACCCAGATCAATCCTTCTTCGGAATTGTTTCCACCCTTTAAGCTATCCATTGGAAAATAAACAGTTAGGTCAGCTGCATCTCCAAATATTTCACCCTTAGAATTAATCTTATCTCCATAAGAAGCAATAATGGAATAGTTGTATCCGTTAGGAAGTACCATATCGTTTTCCCATGTACGGCTAACAGGTTTGAACGGTGCAGTAACTGATTTACCCTTTCCTGAAGGCTGTCCATTCATTAAGTGGTTTCCAGTCATCGCATTCCCAGTTAAATTCCCAATTCCTGATGAAGCTGCAACAAGTGCGGCAGTACCACTTCCAACATAGGTTAAAAATAAACGGCGATCCATATAAGCATTCTCCCTTTTAGCTGATTTAGTATCTTTCTCCTATGATTATAGGGAGTCCAAAACCTAATGTTAATTAAGGGATTGTAAAGAATTGTTAAGAAAACTTAAATTATTTTAATAATTTGTAAATTGGTGATAAGACTGTCAGAAAAACCAAATTTTAGACGAAAAATAAATTGTGATTTTTTTAAAGGTGCGTTTATTTTGCAAAATGTAATTAAACATCTTTAATATAAGTGTTAATTATGAATTTCTTTTTTGAGTTAATAAATAATATAAATACAGTGTGATGGAGGGGATAAGACAATGGAGGGTTTTCATCAGAGTCCAAATATCTATGCCAGCGAAGTCAATATTAAAGTGAAAGATTTAGACTATGCACTAACTTTTTATCAAAATATTATTGGTTTCAAGGTACTAGAGAAAACTAACCGGAAAGCCGTTTTAACTACTGATGGGAAAACACCTTTAGTAACGTTAGAACAGCCTGAAAATGTGATACCAAAGGAAGAACGAATGTCAGGACTTTATCACTTTGCTATTCTCCTTCCAAGTCGTGCGGATTTATCCGTTTTTTTACGTCATTTTCTTGGTACAGGATATCCGTTGGGTGCTGCGGATCATTATGTTAGCGAAGCACTATATATTACGGATCCAGATGGTAACGGGATAGAAGTATACCGAGATCGCCCTTCAAACGAGTGGAAGTGGGAAAATGGATTGGTGGACATGGCTACGGTTGAACTAGATGGGAATAGTATCTTAGCTGAAAGCGACGCGGAATGGACAGGGCTGCCGCCTGGAACGATTATGGGCCATATTCACCTTCATGTGGGAAATTTGCAGAAGGCAGAAGAGTTTTATACAAAAGGCCTAGGATTTACTATTGTCAGCCATTATCCACAGGCAGTGTTTTTATCAACAGGAGGTTACCACCATCATATTGCCATTAATACTTGGCAGGGAGTAGGGGCGCAGACTCCACCCAAAAATAGTGTGGGACTAAATTGGTATACGCTTGTATTTCCGAGTGAAGCGGCGAGAGATTCAGCAATGGAACGCCTGAAACAACTTGGTGCGAGTGTCGAAAAAGAAGCGGACTATTATGTTACAAGTGACCCATCGGGAAATCAAATAAGATTGAAATATGTGGAATGAACGTAAAAAGCCTAATCCCTTTTTTGGAATTAGGCTTTTTGCCTTATAAAATATCTTACTGCCACTATGCAGTTTTACTTATTTGAATCTTATTTTCTTTTGGCTTTTTAGAAGATACATACACACCAGCTAAAATTAAAATAAAACCAGTGATCATCGAAAAGTGAATTTCTTCTTTAAGAATAACAGCACCCCAGACCATGGCGGATATTGGAACGAGGTATGTCACCAAGGACGCAAATTCTGGGCTTCCTTTTTGAATACAATAATAATATAAAAGATATGCGAAGCCAGATCCGAAAACACCTAGACCAATTAATGACCCGAATATAGAAGGCTCGAGAATCATTTTAAAAATGGTTCGATCTGTGAGGAGTACCACAATGAAACTAATTAGAGCAGAAACCAATAATGTACTAAAGGATATCATTGTAACACTAGCTGTTGATAAGTATTTCTTAGTAAGATGTGTTGAATAACCGTAACATAAAGTAGCGCCAACCATCGTGAATAAACCAACAATGGACTGACCCTTAATGCTTGTTATATCAACCCCAGATAGTATGATAATACCGAAAAATCCCAGCGCAATCCCTAACCACTGCAACAACCGTAATTTATTTTGAAAGAAAAGAAAACCGATGATCAATGTCCAAATCGGTGTGGTAGCATTAATTAATGAAGCATAGCTGCTAGTGATTTTCGTCTCACTCAGCGCTATTAAATACCATGGCAATGCATTGTTTAATAATGAAACAAGAACAATTATTCCGAACGGTAACCCTTTTAGTCCTTTCCAATCCTTTCGAAATGCAATAATCAATAAAAGAATAAAAGTCCCAAATAAACATCGCCCAAAAACGACTCCCCAGGCTCCCAGTGGTTCAACTAAAAGCTTAATAAATAAAAAGGACGTTCCCCAAATTAAACTGAGGGTAAATAAAGCCCCATATAACCTCGCCATCTATACTCACCCCCTATCCATACACAACGATAAACCAGGTGCCATGTATCGTCAATTCAAAAAGATTTGTTATAATGGTAAACAGTGTGTGAAACAGTTAAAGTTATGGTGAAAGTTATGGTGACAGGCACCACCCGTGGACACTGTCCGTGTGGAATGGACAGTGTGAATTTAATTTAAGGGCTGCCTGTGACCTTTGTAAATACAAATGATACCTTGGAGAGGAGCGGGACATTTGAATATTAGTTTAAGTCAGAAACAGATAAAAGAAATGTGCGGAACTGTCTCCTTTAAACGAGGGGATTCTTTTTATAGAGCGGGAAAAGTTTCGTTTGATTTTATTAGCAATAATCGTTGTGAAGCGACTGTTAAAGGTACTGAAGATTTCTATGTCACTATAAAACGAGATGAGAGCGGTGAACTAAGTACGACATGCAGTTGTCCAACTCTCCTATCTGTAAAAAACGATTGCCAGCATATTGCGGCCGTATTACTCGCCATTAATCACCATCAACAGCTAGGTACAGTTCCTGCAGTGCGAAGTAATAAACAGGTTGATCCGTCAACGAGTCAGGCGCTGACAAAAGAATTGCTCACTCTTTTTACAAATCAACCCAAAAGGCCAAGTAGACATCAGCTTCATTTTGAGAATAGACAGGTTCTGCGGGCGAATTTTCTATGTAAACCTGTCGATATTGGGAAGGGGAGGAAGCTGTTAGGTATAGAACTCGAGATTGAGCACAAAAAAGTGGCAGATATTCGCCAGTTTCTCTCTCAGGTAAAAGAAGGCCATCCAAGTGCGCTTTCCGATACATTAATCTTTAATACTAGTCTTCATTGTTTTAATAAAGAGACAGATGATGTGATGCAGCAGCTATTCTTCGTGATTCAAGATGAAAAGTCATACGTGAATGCAATGGCAGACAGCTTAGAAGAACCATTCTCCCCTAATCTTTTGCTCATACCGCCATCATCCTTTAATCAACTATTACCTTTGCTTGTAAAAACTCCACTAGTGAAGGTTGAAAATGATGGGGAAACCTATGAAGGGCTTCATCTCACGGAAAAAATGCTCCCTCTCCAATTTAGTTTTACAACCATAGAGGATGGAGGCTGCCATCTTAGAATAAAAGGGTTGAATCGTCTAACCGTATTGGATTCTTACCACTTTGTTCTATATAAAGGTAAATTTATTAGGCTTGAAGAAACGGACAGCAAACGATTGGCCAACCTTAAAGAAATGCTGGAAGCTTCAAAAACAAATCAAATTGATATTCCGCAAGAACAACTGGACTATTTTATAGAAAACGTGGTCCCGGGTTTAAAAAGACTTGGTAAGGTCGAACTGCCTCATAATTTAACGAGCACCCACAGGAAAACGCCTTTAGTGGCCAAGCTTTATTTGGATTGGTTGAAAAATCGCCTGTTAGCGGGCTTAGAGTTTCAATACGGTGATATCGTGATTAACCCGTTAGAAAACCGGGAATTGCAGAACAGCCTTATTCTAATTAGGGACCTAGAAAAGGAAAAGCAAATCATTCAATTAATGGAAGAAAGTTCATTTGCTACCACAGACAGTGGCTACTATTTGCATAACGAAGAGTTGGAGTATAAGTTTTTATATCATGTGGTACCTAAGCTGCAAAAATTGGCACAGATTTATGCTACAACAGCCATTAGGAATCGGATTTTTAGAGAAAATACGATTCCGAGGATTAGAGTAAAGGTAATAAAAGAGCGAACAAACTGGCTTGAATTTAAATTTGATATGGATGGAATCCCGGAGAGGCAGATAAAAGAGGTTTTATCCGCACTTGAGGAAAAAAGAAAATACTATCGGTTGCGGAATGGGGCGCTGCTTTCTTTAGAAACAAGAGAATTTGAAGAAATAAAACGTTTTCTACAAGCCGCACCTGTCCAGGCGGAGGATCTTGAAGCAGGGTTGAATGTACCAATCGTTCAGGGATTAAAGCTCCTTGACACTGTTGAAGATAACTCAACATTTACACTTGAGGATTCGTTCCGTCAATTCTTGGATACGATCCAAAATCCTAGTAGTATGAAGTTTGAGGTACCACAACTGGTTGCGCCAATTTTACGGGACTATCAAATACAGGGCTACAAATGGTTAAAAACTCTTGCTAGTTATGGATTTGGAGGGATTCTTGCAGATGATATGGGGCTAGGGAAAACACTTCAAAGTATTTCCTATATCCTCTCAGAACTACCTCGTGTTCGTAAAAACAAGCTGCCGATACTGATTGTCTGCCCAGCGTCATTAACCTATAACTGGCTGAGTGAAATCAAGAAATTTGCCCCAGGAGTGCAGGCCATTATTTTTGATGGAAGTAAATCAGAGCGTGCAGCTAAGCAAAAACAATTTTCTGATTCAGATATTGTTATTACTTCATATCCTTTGTTGCGAAAGGATATAATCTGGTACGAGAAGCAAACCTTTCATACCGTGTTTTTTGATGAAGCGCAGGCGTTTAAAAACCCAATAACGCAGACAGCTAGAACTGTAAAGAGAATTAAGGTTGAACACCGTTTTGCTCTAACTGGAACACCTGTTGAAAATTCATCTGAGGAGCTTTGGTCGATCTTTCATGTTGTGTTCCCAGAACTATTTCAAGGGCTGAGGGATTTTAGCCACTTAACGAGAAAGCAGATTGCGAGAAGAGTCCGTCCATTTTTACTTAGAAGGTTAAAGGAAGATGTGCTAGCGGAACTTCCTGAGAAAATAGAGTCTGTGGACTTAGTGGAGCTGCTGCCAGAACAGAAGAAACTCTATGGAGCTTATTTAGCGAAACTAAGACATGACACACTAAAACATTTGGATAAAGACACTCTTCGAAAAAATAAAATTAAAATCCTCGCCGGTTTGACAAGGCTCAGGCAAATTTGCTGCCATCCATCTTTATTTGTTGATGGGTATAAAGGGAGTTCTGCTAAATTCGAACAGCTGCTAAGGATTCTAGAGGAATCCAGACAGGCTGGAAGAAGAGTATTGATATTTTCGCAGTTCACGAAAATGCTCCAGTTAATATGCAGGGAAATGGCGCTTCAAGGAATCCCTTACTTCTATCTTGATGGACAAACCCCAGCAGAAGAAAGGTTA